>DATKFB010000504.1:0-7321 GCA_035544435.1 Polyangia bacterium | reverse complement strand
GCCGTGTGCCCGGCGCCGCGTGGGATCGTCTACCAGGCGTCGGTGGGCCTGCTCCAGGTGGCGTGCGCGGGCGGCGAGCTCGTGTCGCTGCCGCCAGCCACGGGCGCCGCGACCAGAACCGTCATGCTCGATCGCGATCTGCGCGACGTCGTCCTCGGCACGGGGGGAAACCTCCTCGTGAGCACGTTCCGGAGGGCGGAGGTCCTCTCCGTCGGCGCGGACGGAAAGATTGCGTCGCGGATGCAGCCGGGCTCGGGAGTCGCGCCGCCCATCATGGGCCCGGCACAGCATCGGTCGCCGTCGGTCGCTTGGCGCATGGTCTCGCTCGGGGACGCCGGCGGCAGCGTCGTGATGCTGCACCAGACAGGCGTCGACGATCCCATCGATCTCTCGATGGGGTACGCCGGCCTCAAGGGCTGCGGGGGAATCGTCCAAGCCGGCGTCACCGTCATCGCGCCGGGCGCGACGCCTCAGCTGGCCAATGGCATCAACATGGTGTCGCTCGCCGTCGACCTCGCGGTCTCACCGGACAAGAGCCGGGTCGCCATCGCCGTCCCCGGCAACGCCGAGACCTCCGGTCTCCCGACGATCGTGGAGGGGAGCATGGACGTCTTCACCAACCCGACGCCGTCGCCTTGTGGCGCCACCGGCAGCGCCGTGTCGAATCCGCCGCAGGGGCAGGTCGTCGCCGTGAGCTACTCGGCCTCGGGCGTGCTGCTGGCGCAGACGCGAGAGCCCGCGGCGCTCTGGCGCGGGGACACCGGCGCCACGCTCAGCCTCGCGACCGATTCGCGTACCGACACCGGACACCTGATCTTCCACGTCAACGCGGGCGGTGGCCTCGCGTGCGCGTCCTGCCACCCCGAGGGCGGCGAGGACGGCCGCGTGTGGAATTTCGCGTGCGTGGGCGCGCGGCGGACGCAGTCGATCCGGGGCGGAATCAGCCCGACGGCGCCGTTCCACTGGGACGGCTCCGAGAGCGACTTCTCGCACCTCATGGACGACGTGTTCACGGGACGCATGGCGGGTCCCATGCTCTCGGACCCGCAGAAAAAATCGCTGCAGGCTTGGGTCGACACGATCCCCGCCATGCCCGCAAACGCCGGGCTCGACGCGGCCGCCGTGGTGCGCGGCAAGGCCGTGTTCAATGACGCCCAGGTCGCCTGCGCGAGCTGCCACGCGGGCACGCTGCTCACCAACAACACGACGGTCGACGTCGGCACGGGGCAGGCGCTGCAGGTACCGTCGCTGCGCGGCGTGTCCTGGCGCGCTCCGTTCATGCACAACGGCTGCGCCGCGACGCTCGCCGATCGCTTCGGGGACGCGACGTGCGGCGGCGGCGACAAGCACGGCCTGACGTCCAAGCTCTCGACGGCGCAGGTGGGCGACCTCACGGCGTACCTCGAGTCGCTGTAGGTCGCTCGAAGTCTAACGGCGATCGAGGATCGCGAGCGCCTCGACGTGGGGCGTGTGCGGCAGCATGTCGAACGGCGTGACGCTGCGGACGGCGAAGCGGCGCTCGGCCAGGGCGGCGAGGTCGCGCGCGAGCGTGTCGGGATCGCAGGACAGGTAGGCGATGACGCGCGGCTGGAGGCGCGTGGCCTCGACGAGCGCGCCGGCCCCGCAGCCCTTGCGGGGCGGGTTCAGCACGACGACGTCGGCGCGCGGCACGTCGCGCAGGGCGACGGCGACGTCGCCGGCGACGAAGCGGGCGTTCGTGATCCGGTTCAGCGCCGCGCTCGCGGTCGCGTCGGCGATAGCGGCGGCGTGCTCCTCGACGCCGACGACCTCGCGGGCCGCGGGCGCGAGCGTCAGCGCGATGCCGCCGACGCCGCAGTAGGCGTCGACGACGGACTCGCCCGGACGCACGGCCACCTCGCGCGCGATGGCGGCGTAGGCGAGCGCGGCGACGTCGCGGTTGGCCTGGAAGAACGCGCGCGGCGACAGTCGCAGGCGCACGGCGCCGACGCGCTCCTCGAGCGAGGCCGCGCCGTCGAGGGTCCGGTCCTCGTCGCCGTAGATGACGTTGCCGCGCGTGCGGTTGACGTTCTCGACGACGCCGACGACGCGCGGTTGCTCGGCGCGCAGCCGGCGCGCGAGCGCCGCCACGGCGGGGACGCCCGGGCGCGCCACGACGAAGACGGCGAGGACGGCGCCCGCGTGGTTCGCGCGCAGTACGACGTGGCGCAGGTCGCCCGTGAACGTGCGCTCGTCGTAGGGCACGACGTCGGCCGAGGCGAGCAGCACGCGTAGCGCGCCGGCGAGCTCCTCGAGCGGCGCCTCCGAGACGCGGCAGCCGGCCAGATCGACTACGTCGTGCGAGCGCGGAGCGAAGGCGCCCAGCACGACGCGGCCGTCGCGCGCGGCGCACACGAGCTTGCTGCGGTTTCGGTAGCCGAGCGCGCGCTGGGAGGGGACAGCCTCGCTCGTCGAGACGCCGGAGAGCGCGGGGTGAGCCGCGAGTGCGCGGCCGAGCCGCCGCGCCTTCCAGCCGAGCTGGGCCGCGACGTCGAGGTGCTGCAACACGCAGCCCCCGCAAGAGCCGAAGGCGGCGCAGGCGGGCGGCCGCCGATCGGGCGAAAGACGCTCGATGGAGTCGAGGCGCGCCCAGGCCTCGGGTCGGTGGGACGAGACGTGCGTCACCGTGGCGACGACGCGCTCGCCCGGCAGCGCCGCCGCGACGTGAACCCGCGCGCCGCTGTGCGCGGCGAGGCCCGCGCCCTCGTCGTCGAGATCGTCGCAGGTGAGCGTGAGCGCGTCACCGTCGCGCGGCGCGGCCCGGAGCGCCGCCGCACGCTCGATCGACGCCTGGACAGCCCCGCCGTCGGTCGAGGAGTCGCCGTTCAACGGGGGGCCGCCTCCGCGCCCACGGCCGCCGCGAGCAAGGGCAGCGAGACGTCGTATCGATAGGACGTGCCGCGGTGGCCGTCGTCGAACTCTTCGTGGCGGAAGGCGACGCCGAGCGCGCGCAGGCGCGCCGCGAGCACGCGCGCGCCGAGGTCGAGCGCGTGCTCGTCACGCGTGCCGGCGTCGAGGTAGATGAGCTTCATACCGCGCAGCGCCTCGACATGGGACGCCGCCAGGTCCACGGGGTCGAAGCCCTTCCAGCGCCGCCAGACGGCGTGGTCGAGCTCGCCCGTTCCGATGTCGAAGGGCAGCGCGACGCCGCGCGGGCGCGTGGCGTCGGGCGAGTACGCCGCCGCGTAGGCCAGCATCATGATCGTCGTGAAGTCGTCGGCGCGCTTCGTCATGGCGTGCTCGAAGTGCGCGAGGAAGCCCTCGACGCCGCCGTGCCGGCGCAACGTGCGCGCGGCGCAAGGAATGTCCGGCAAGATCGAGAGCTCGAAGTACATGTCGCCCGCGTGGCTCGCCACGGCGGAGAACACCTCGGGGTGGCGCATCCCGAGCACGAGCGCGCCGAAGCCGCCCGACGACCCGCCGCCGATGGCGCGCGCGTCGCGCTGCGCGACCGTCCGGAAGCGGCCGTCGATCTCGGGGACGAGCTCGCGCACGACGTGCGTCGCGTGGCCGCCGCTCACGGGCGAGTCGAGGTACTGGCTGCCGCCCCAGCGCGTGAATCCGTCAGGCGCGACGACGATGGCCTCCCCCATGGCGCCGGCGTGCACGAGCCGGTCGAGCCGCTCGCCGAGCCCGGGCTGCCAGGGGCGGCCGTGGAAGAGCGACTCGCCTGTGCCCGAGAAGCCGGCGAGCCAGTAGATCACCGGATAGTGCCGCGTCACCGCGCGCGCGTACGAAGGCGGCAGCCACACGGCGACGCGCCTGACGGCCGAGTCGCCGAGCGCGTTGTCCGCGAGCGCGCGGCTGTCGACGGTCTCGACGACGACGGTGCCCGGCATGCGCCGGAGCATATCAGGAGGATGCGTCCGCACGGCGTCCTCGGCGCGCCGGCGTTTCGCTCCCCTCCTCCGCCTTCCCGTCGTCGGCGGGCGCGTGGCATAGTGGCGCCCGATTCCGATGCCGCGCGAGCCCCAGCGACGATCTTCGAGGCGAGCCGCCATAGGCAAATTGCGCGCGCCGCGCGTGGCGCCGCGCGCCGTGACCCTGGCGGCGCTGCTACTGACCTCGTCGGCCTTGATGAGTGCCTCGGCGCTCGCGAAGCCCGGCGCCAAGACCCAGGTGGCGCCCAAGCTCGACATCAAGTCCTGGACGCTCGCCAATGGGCTGCAGGTCCTGTTCCTCGCCGATCACAAGGCGCCGATCGCGACGGTGCAGATCTTCTACCACGTGGGCTCGAAGGACGAGCACGTCGGCATCCGCGGCGTCGCGCACATGTTCGAGCACATGATGTTCAAGGGCTCGGAGCACGTGCCGCCCGAACAGCACGCGCGCCTGCTCAAGGACGTGGGCGGGCAGACCAACGCCTTCACGACCGAAGACCTCACCGCCTTTCACGATACCGTGCCGCCGTCCTACGTCGGTTTCGCGATGCAGCTCGAGGCCGAGCGCATGCGTCACCTCAAGCTCTTCCCCGAGACCATCGACTCCGAGCGCAAGGTCGTCGAGGAGGAGAAGCGCCTGCGCATCGACAACAACCCGATCGGCAAGGCCATCGAGCGATTCCGCCTGCTCGCATACACGAAGCACCCCTACGCTTGGACCGCCATCGGCACGATCGAGGACCTCGAGAAGGTGCGTCCCGAGGACTGCCAGAAGTTCTACGACGCCTACTACCAGCCCAACAACGCGACGCTCATCGTCGTCGGTGACGTCGGCGAGGCGGAGGTCCGCAAGCTCGCCGAGCAGCACTTTGGCCCCGTGCCGCGCGGCCCCGCGCCGCCGCGCACGAAGGTCGAGGAGCCCGCGCAGACGGCGCTGCGCAAGGACACGCTCGCGCTCGAGGTGCAGGTGCCCGTCGTCGTCGGCGGCTATCACGTCCCGCGCGCCGCCGACGCCGACGTGCCGGCGCTCGAGGTGCTGGCCTCTGCGCTCTCGGCCGGGGAGTCGTCGCGCCTGCATCAGCGCCTCGTGCGCCAGGACCGCCTCGCCATCGCGGCCGGCGGCTTGATCGAGTCGATGGAGGACTCGGGGCTGTTCATCACCTATGCGGCCTACCTGCCGGCGTCGGATCCCGGCAAGGTCCAGCGGGCGTTGCTCGAAGAGGTGGCGCGCGTGCGCGAGCGCACCATCTCGCCGGTGGAGCTCGACAAGGCCAAGAACCAGCTTGCGGCGGCCTTCATCTTCGGGCTGCAGACCGTCGACGGCGTCGCGACGAACCTCGGACAGCACCAGTACGTGCACGGCGACTGGCGCGATTTCGCCAAGGGCGCCTCGCGCTACCTGGCCGTCACGGCGGCGGACGTCACGCGCGTCGCGCGCAAGTACCTCGTCGACACGAACCTCACGCTGCTGACGCTCGAGCCCACCGCGGGCGGCGGAAGCGCGCCTCCCAACGGTGGAGAGAAGCACGAGGCGGGCTCCGCGAGCGACGCGGGAGCCGGCAAGGGCAAGGGAGCCGACGGCCCATGACCTTGCGCGCCCGAGTCTTTGCGGCCTTCGTCGCGCTGGCGGCGGCTTTCGCGTCGTGCGCGCAGCCGGCCGCCAAGCCGCCCGGGAGCGTCGCCTCGATCGAGGTCGAGTACGAGGACAACGCAAACGCATCGAAGCCGAAGGTCAAGCCGTCGCCCGTGCTCGCGTACTGGCAGAATCGCAAGGACCTCATCGCGGCGCCCCCGCCGCCCAAGGCGGCCGAGCTCGCGCTGCCCAAGATCGAGCGCTGGAAGCTCGCCAACGGCCTCGACGTCATCGTCGTGCCCCGCAAGGATCTGCCCGTCGTGAGCTTCGGCGTCGCCATCAAGGCCGGCGGCTACGACGAGGATCGGGCCACGACGCTGGGCGTCTCCGACTTCACGGCCGCCATGCTGCGCAAGGGCACGGCGGGCGGCAAGGGCAAGGGCAAAGGGATGAAGCCGCGCAGCGCCGACGACATCTCGCGCGCCATCGACTTCGTGGGCGGCGCGCTCGAGGCCCAGGCCGGCCTCGAGAGCTCGTCGGCGAGCTGCTCCGTGCTCGCGAAGGACACGAGCCTCTGCCTCGACCTGCTCTCCGATGTGCTCCTGCGGCCCTCGTTCCCCGAGAAGGAGATGGCCGAGGTGCGCGAGCAGATGATGGCCGGGCTCGCGGCGCGCTTCGACAGCCCCTACGAGCTCGGCGAGGCGCACTTCGACAACCAGCTCTTCGGCGAGAAGAACCCCCGCGGCTGGGTGCTCGAGCCAGAGGACGTCCAGAAGATCACGCGCGCGGCCCTCGTGACGTTCTGGAAGACATACTACCGCCCGAACAACGCGCTCCTCGCGGTCGCGGGCGACGTCGATCCGGCGCGGCTGCGCGGTGAGCTCGAGAAGGCCTTCGGGCCGTGGGCGCGCGGGGACGTGCCGGCGCGGCCCGCCTTCAAGATGGCGGCGCTCAAGGCGACGCGCGTGCTCATCGTCGACAAGCCGGATCTGACGCAGACGACGATCCTCCTCGGCCACCGCGGCATTCGCCACGCTGACCCGCTGTGGTTTCCCGCCACGCTCATGAACTACGTGCTGGGCGGCTCCGACTTCTCGTCGCGGCTCATGACCGAGGTGCGGTCGAAGCGAGGCCTCACCTACGGTATCGCCTCGTCGTACGGCGCCTCGCTCTACGACGGCGCGTTCCTCGTGACGGCCTCGACGAAGAACGAGAACGTGTGGCAAGCCCTCGTCGCGGCCGTCGGCGAGATCCGCAAAATGAAGAACGAGGGCCCCACGGCCGACGAGCTCGCGAGGGGCAAGGGCTACTACGCGGGCAGCTATCCCTTCGAGCTGCAGACGGCGGCGGGCGTCGCGGCCGCCGTCGTGGGCGCCGAGTTGCACGGTCTCGGCATCGACTACGTGCGGCAGTTCGCGCTGCGCATGGGGGCCGTCGAGGAGACGCAGGCCAAGGAGGCGGCGGCGACGCTGCTCGATCCCGACAACGTGCTCGTCGTCGTCGTCGGCAAGGGCGACGCCATCGAGCCTCAGATCGCGCCCACGGGCCTGCGCTACGAGCGCATCAACTTCAAGGACCCCATCAGCCGCGCCACCCGCGCGAAGCTCCGCAAGGGCGGCGGCGCGGCGGAGCCGGGGTCGGGACCCTGAACGGGGGTCGGTCCCCTTTCAGCCCTCCAGCCGGGGAAGCTTCCAGAGGGCCCAGCCGGCGCCGAGGAACGCGAGGGCGTACCCCGAGACGACGTCCGCGACGAAGTGCTGCTTCGTCGTGAGCGTCGAGAGCGCCAGCATCGTCGCCATGACCAGCGCGACGCGGCCCAGCACGGGCCGGTCGCGCTGGAGCAAGATCG
>DATKFB010000503.1:0-3960 GCA_035544435.1 Polyangia bacterium | reverse complement strand
CCGCGCGTCAGCCACGGGCGGCCTCCGCGGGGCCCGCGCTGGCCGCGGGCGCGTCGGGCGGCGCGCCGTCGGCGAGCGCGTCGGCGGCCGGCGCGCGCGGGCGCGTCGACGTGACGATGCGCAGCGCCGTCTCGAGCGAGCCGCGCGCCTCCGTGGCAGAGGGCGAGATCTTGGCGAACTTCACGAGGTCGCAGGCGGCGAGCCAGCCCTGGATCTCGCCCAGAATCAGCTCGCGGCCCGCGCTCCGCCGCAGCTCTTCGACGAGCTCGTCGGTCGTAAGCTCGAGCGAATCGAATCCGAAGCGCGCGCCCAGGTAGTCGCGGATGACCTCCGAGATGGCGAAGTAGAAGGGCCGGTTGTCCGCGTTCTCGAGGAACCCGTACTGGCCGAGCCGATCGAGCCTCTCGAGCGCGATCTCGTGGGCCGGCCGCGCCGGCGGCCCCGGGCGCACGACGACGCGCGCGCGCAGGCGCCGCACGACGAGCCAGGTCACGAGCGCGCCGAGCGCCGCCGCGAAGAGGCCCGCGCCGCCGTAGATGAGGGTGCGGTTCTCCTCGAGCACGGCGACCGGCCCCGTGGCGTCCTTGAGCGCGGGCTCGGGCTCGTTGGCGATGACGCTCGTGATCTTCACGGGCAGGGCGACCGTGCGCGCCGTGCGGACGTCGCCGCTCTTGCCGAGGTAGGTCACCTCGACGGCCGGGACTTCCTTTTCGCCCGGCTCGTAGGCCGCGATCGTGATCGTGAACTCGTGGCGCATGCGGCCATCGCCCAGATCCTGCTCGTTGTCCTTGTGGTCGAGCACCGAGAACGCGCCGAGGTCGAGCGCGCCCGGCAGGTTCACGGGCGCGTTCCGCCGCGAGATCGCCGTCACGACGAGCGTGATGGCGTCGCCAACGTGCACCTTGTCCGGCGCCTGGAGGCGCGCCGCCACCGTGGGCGCGTCGGGGTCGACGGCGCCCGCGTCGGGCGCGTCGACGACGGCCGCCCGCGCGCGCGCCGGCGCGCCCATGACGACGAAGGCGAGACCGGCGCCGAGCGCCGCCCGCAGGAGGCGCCGCCTCAATGCCGCAGCCTCCGCGCGCGCGCCTCGAAGAACGACGTGAGCGCCGGCAGGTACGGCTTGTCGGTGCTGACGCGCAGCGCGTCCATGTCGAGCCGCCGGAACATCGACTCGCGCGCCTCGAGGGCGCGCCGGGCCTCGCGCGCGAAGGCCCGGCTCTCGGGCCCGCTCGTGTCGAAGACGACGATCTCGCCCGTCTCGGGATCGGCGAGCTCGAGGAGCCCGACGTCCGGCAGCCCGAGCTCGAGCGGGTCGGTGACGCTCACGGGCACGAGGTCGTGCCGCCGCGACGTGATGCGCAGCGCGCGCTCGTACTGCGTCGCGGGCGCGAGGAAGTCCGAGATGAGGAAGGCGACGGCGCGCCGGCGCGCGATGCGCCCCAGGAACTGCAGCGCGCGCGCCAGGTTCGTGCGCCGGCTGCGCGGCTCGAAGGCCAGGATCTCGCTGATGACGCGCAGGACGTGCTTCTTGCCCTTCTTGGGCGGCACGAAGTGCTCGACGTCGTCGGTGAAGATCACGAGGCCCACGCGGTCGTTGTTGCGGATGGCCGAGAACGCCAGCACGGCGGCGATCTCGGCGCCGAGCTCGCGCTTCTCCTGCACGCGTGAACCGAAGCGCCCCGACGCCGACATGTCGACGAGCAGCAAGACGGTCATCTCGCGCTCCTCGGTGAAGAGCTTGACGTAGGTGTCGTTCATGCGCGCCGACACGTTCCAGTCGATGAGCCGGATGTCGTCGCCCGGCATGTACTGGCGCACCTCGGAGAACGCGATGCCGCTGCCCTTGAAGACGGAGTGGTATTGCCCCGCCATCCGATCGCGCACGAGGCGCTCGGTGACGATCTCGATCTTTCTGATCTTCTTGAGGAGGTCGCGCGTGAGCATGGGTGCCTCGGCCTACGGCACCTCGACGTGCTCGAAGAGCTTGCGGACGATCGTCTCCGAGGTGATCTCCTCCGCCTCGGCCTCGTAGGTGAGGATGACGCGGTGGCGGAGGACGTCGACGCCCACGGCCTTGATGTCCTCGGGCGTGACGTAGCCGCGGTGGCGCAGGAAGGCGTGCGCGCGCGCCGCGAGGTTGAGGTAAATCGACGCGCGCGGGCTCGCTCCGAACGAGATGAAGTCCGCGAGCTCGCCCAGGCCGTGCGCCTTGGGCTCGCGCGTCGCATGGACGATGCTCACGATGTAGTCGCGGATCTTCTCGTCGATGTAGACCTGCTGCACGACCGACCGCGCCTCGGCGATGCGCTGCGGGCTCGCCACGGGCGACGCGCTCACCTTCATGCCCGAGGTCATGCGGTCCATGATGGCGCGCTCGTCTTCGCGCGAGGGATACCCGACCTTGATCATGAGCATGAAGCGGTCGAGCTGCGCCTCGGGCAGCGCGTAGGTGCCCTCCTGCTCGATGGGGTTCTGCGTCGCCATGACGAGGAACGGGTCGGGCAGCGGGTGCGTCGTGTCGCCGATCGTCACCTGGCGCTCCTGCATGGCCTCGAGCAGCGCCGACTGCACCTTGGCGGGCGCTCGGTTGATCTCGTCGGCCAGCACGAGGTTCGCGAAGATCGGCCCCTTCTTCGAGACGAACTCGCTCTTGGCCTGGTTGTAGATCGTCGTGCCCACGATGTCGGCGGGCAGGAGGTCGGGCGTGAACTGGATGCGCTGGAAGCGCATGTCGAGCGCGTCGGCGAGCGTCTTGACGGTCAGCGTCTTCGCGAGCCCAGGCACGCCCTCGAGCAGCACGTGCCCGCCCGTCAGCAGGCCGATGAGGATGCGCTCGACCATGGCCTTTTGCCCGACGATGACCTTCCCGACCTCGGCGGTGAGCGTGTCGACGAACGCGGACTGTTGATGCACGAGCTCATTGATGACCCTGACGTCCATGCGGTTTTCCAGGCTCCTTGCGTGCTCGGGTTGAGGGTGTCGGCGGTACGGGTGTCGGCGCGGGCGGCGGCCGCCCGCCAGCTTACAACCCCAAACTCCGAGGCCCGCTAGGATATTTCCGAGGTTCGTGCTAGCTAAACCCTCGCCATGAGCCGTGACGTCGAAACCAAGAGCGACCGCCTCTACGACAAGCGCACCGTCGAGCGCAGCATCAAGAAGGGTCTTCTGACCCGCAAGGACTACGAGAAGCACCTCAAGACCCTCGAGGACGTCGCCGCCAAAG
The DNA here is from genome assembly GCA_035544435.1 of Polyangia bacterium. Classification (GTDB taxonomy): domain Bacteria; phylum Myxococcota_A; class Polyangia; order Fen-1088; family Fen-1088; genus DASZFV01. Next base: position 737 of record DATKFB010000503.1, on the reverse strand, counting down.
GCGTCCTGGGCGGCCCGGAGCCGGGCGACGAGGACCACGAAGAGGCCGACGCCGTCGCGGAGTGACCGCGGCCCGCCGATTGGCTAATCTAACCTTTCGTCATGAGCTCGGACGGCAAGGACGAGAGCCAGGGGGGCAAGGCCGCCTTCAGCGTGACCGATCGGCGCATCTTCGCCGACGACAAGGGCGCGGCGCGCGTCGAGGAGAGCCCGGCCCCGCCAGCCAAGCCCGCGGTCGCCGAGGGCGCGCCCGCCATCGACTTCCACACGTTCGTGCTGTCGCTCGGCAGCTCGGCGCTGCTCCACCTCGGCGAGCTCGAGCGACCGGGCGCGGGGGCCGCCGAGAAGGATCTGCCCATGGCGAAGCACACGATCGACATCCTCGCCATGCTGCAGGACAAGACGCGCGGCAACCTCACGCCCGAGGAGGCCAAGCTCCTCGATAGCCTGCTCTTCGATCTGCGCCTCCGGTACGTCGAGGCGCGGAAATAGCGACCCGCGCTGCCGCGGAGGCTCAGAAGAAGTAGCTGGTGTGCATGACGTCGGCGACGACGTTGCACAGGGCGTGAAAGGTGGCGCCCGCGGCGATCGAGCCGGTGCGGCCGCGCATCCAGCCGAAGACGAGCGCGGGGAAGAAGACGGCGAGCCGCTGCGGGTTCGGCACGACGACGACGTGCCCGAGCGCGAAGAGGGCGCTCGACACGACGAGGGCCCACCCCACGGGCGCCCCCCACAATC
>DATKFB010000502.1:0-2320 GCA_035544435.1 Polyangia bacterium | reverse complement strand
CCTTCTCCGCGTCGGCGAGGCGCTCGGCCACGAGCAGCGCGCGCGCCTCGTCGGCCCGCGCGCGTCCCCGCGCCTTGTAGAGGCTCCCGTCGGGGATCTCGTCCCATCGCTCGAGGGCGTCCGCGTACTTCTTCGCGCCGGCGGCCTCGCCGAGCTGCGCGAAGACAGCGGCGGCCTGGCGCTCGGCGTCGACGCGCCTACCGAGCTCGCTGGCCTGGCGGTCGAGGCCCGCGTCACCCATCGCCGCGCCCAGCTTGTCGAGGGCCGCGCGCGCGCCGGCCCAATCCTCGGCCGCCGCGGCGCGCGTCGCGTCGATGAGGAGCGCCTCGGGCGTGGGCGCGGCGGGCGCTGCCGCGGGGACCGGCTCGGCCGGCGCGGCGGCCACGACCTGCGCGGGCGGCGCGGGCGCGTGCGACCCGCGGAGCGCGAAGGCGACGACGGCCACGATGGCGGCCACGCCGATGCCGGCCGCGATCTTGACGGGGAAGGGCCGGCCGCCGTGCTTGACGTTCGGATCGAAGACGTAGTGCTCGAGCGGACCCACGAAGCGGAGCTTGACGTGGCCGAGCTCGACGACGTCGCCCGCGTGCAGCTCGATGCGCTCGTAGTCCTCGTTGTTGACGCGGACGCCGTTGGCGCTCTGCAGATCGACGATCGTGTAGCGATCGCCCTCGCGCACGATCTTGGCGTGGTGCCGCGAGATCGAGCGGTGATTGACGACGATGTCGTTCTCGTCGGTGCGGCCGATCACGACCGAGGCGCGCGCGAGCGAGAACTCCTGCCCCGCGAGCTCGCTCGTGAGGACGACGAGGCGCGCGGCCGTCTCCGTCGCGGGGCGGCCGCCGGGTACCGACGGCGCCTCGCTGAAGGTGCGCACGGGAACCGTGGGCTGCGCTTCGAGGGGATCGGGCACGGCGCTCACGCTGTGCGGGACGGGCACGCTCGGGCGCACGATCGGCGCGGGCGACGACACGCGCGCGACCTCCTGCGGGCGCGGCGGGCTGATGCGCGCCGCTTGCGCCGCCATGGCGGGCGTCCCGCGCGTCGGGATCGCGACCGAGCCGCCCACCGAGTTCATCATCGGTCCGAGAGACGCGGGCATGGCCGGGATCGTGGCGCGCTCGGGGTTGGCGTCCACCGGCGGCCGGTCGATGCGCACGACGAGCTTGTAGTCGCCGATCTGCACCTCGTCGCCCTCCGCGACGGGGGTGACGGCGACGATGCGCGCGCCGTTGACGCGCACGCCGGTGTAGCTCGCCAGATCTTCGATGTACATCGTCCCGTTCTGCCGGAGCAGACGGGCGTGTTTGCGCGAGATGTTCCGTTCGGTGAGCCGGATGGTGTTTCCATCCTGCCGGCCGATGGTCATCTCATCGCGGATGAGCGGGATGACCGTGGTCTTCCCCTCGTCGTCCTCGATGGTCAGCTTGAACACGGCGATCTCAATCCCGGGGCCCTCCGACTCTATCCGGGGCGCTGAGGAGGGTCAATTGGCTCCATGCGTCAACTTCGTGGCGCGCGACTCGATGAAGCTATTTTATGAGGATGAGCGACGCCGCGATCACGATGGCCATGCCCAGGATGAACGCCGCGACGACGATGGCGACCGCGACGTTCTTGTTCTCGTGGATCTCGCGCCGCAGGTTGTAGGGCGTGATGAACTCCCAGACGTAGTAACCGATGATGAGCAGCACGATGCCCGTGATGCCGAACAGCGTGGCGTCGAGCAGCAGACGCCAGAGCGGCTCGGGCGCGGGGGCGGCGGGCACCGAAAGCGGCAGGGCGGGCATGGCTCTCCTCAGATTCCGCGCAGCTCGGGGTACGTCGTCATGACGTCGGTCTCGGTCATCGAGTCGTTGGCGTCGGCGGGCGTCCAGACGACCTCGAGGCCGAGCAGTCCGTCGGGCGACAGCGAGCCGAGTTCCGTGAGCAGCGCCTCGAGTTCCTGCGGCGACTCGACGGCCTTGAAGTTGGTGAGCGGCGTGCGCGTCGCGACGACGAGCGTGACGACGACGAGCTCGAGCGCCTCTTTACCTTCCTCGGCCGCCACCGCGGAGGCGTTGACGCGCCCCTCGGTGGCGCGCACGCGCTCGACCTGAAAGCGCGAGCGTTCGGCGAGCGCGAGGCTGTTCATGGCCGTCTCGGCGTTCGTGAGGCTCATGGGGCCGCGGCCGTCGGCGCTCACGTAGCGGACGGCGTCTTTTTCGCGCAGGAGCTCGAGGGCCGTCTGCTGCAGCAGCGAAGCCAGTCCGGCCTCCGTGCTCGTGTCGCCGCGCGCGGCGAACTCGGCGAGGCGCTCCTGCACGCCGCGGCCCGAGCG
>DATKFB010000501.1:0-2366 GCA_035544435.1 Polyangia bacterium | reverse complement strand
TGGTCGACGATCGCACCGACCGTTTCGATCTGCGAGGCGCTCACGTCCGCCGTGGATTGTCCCTCGTCCTCGGCCTCGGGCGGGCAGGCTTGCGGTGTAGAGCATTCGAGGTGCGCGCTCGCCGCCGAGGGCACGGCGTGCCTATGCACGACGTGTTTCTGCGGCGGTGGCAGCCTGCTCGGGCCGTGTCCCGCGGGCACGCCGAGGTGGCATTGCCTCGCGCACCCCTCCGGCCTCGACGCGCGCTGCCCGGCCGTGCAGCCCACGCTCGGGACGACGTGCACGACCGACGTCTCGTGCCACTACCTGTGCGGCCCGGGTGGGTTGAGGAGTTGCCAGGGCGGCGTCTGGATCGGCGCCGACGGCGGGCGATGCCCGTTGTGAGCGCTGAGATCGTGAGATCGTTGAGGTGACGTCCACTCCACGACTCGGTTACGCCCGACAACTTGCTGGCACCGACGCGTCCTGCTGATCATTGCGGCGGCGGCGACGATGATTCGTTATTGTGTGCCCGCCTTGCCTCGATCGAGCCCAGACAGTCAACGCCGCAATCGGCGCCTCGTCCTCGTGACTGGCGCGGCGGGCGAGGTCGCGGGCCACCTGCGCCGCGAGCTGGCGGGCCGCTATCGCTTGCGCCTCAGCGATCGGCGACCGGTGAGCGACCTCGCGCGCGGCGAGACCTTCGTGCGCGCCGACCTCACGCGCCTCGCCGAGGCCGTGCGCATCGCCCAAGGCGTCGACGCCATCGTCCACCTCGGCGGGTTCGCCGTCGAGGGGCCGTGGGGGGCCATACTCGAGGCGAACATCGTCGGCGGCTACAACGTGTACGAGGCGGCGCGGCGCGCTGGCGTGCGGCGCTTCGTGTTCGCGTCGAGCAACCACGCCATGGGTTTCCACCGGCGCGACCATGTCATCAGCGAGCACGCCGACGTGAGGCCCGACGGCCGCTACGGGGTTTCGAAGGTGTTCGGCGAGGCGCTGGGCCGCCTGTACGCGGATAAGTACGAGCTCCAGGTGCTGTGCCTGCGGATTGGCAACGTCAACAGCGTGCCCATCGACGAGCGGCGCCTCGCGATCTGGCTCTCGCCGCGGGATCTCGCCCAGCTGGTCACGCTCGGCGTCGAGCACCCGGACATCCGCTTCGAGATCGTCTACGGAGTCTCGGGAAACCGGCGCAGCTGGTACGACAACTCGAACGCGACTCGGCTCGGCTACCGACCGCAAGACGATTCTGAGCGGTTCGCGGCCGACGTGCTCGCGCGCGCACGCCCCAGCAACCCGGTGGCCGCGCTCTACCAGGGTGGCGATTTCACCGTCATCGAGCAGGTAATCAATCCAGTGGGACCGGTCCGCCCCGGCCGACAGCGCCGACGGGCGGTGGGCCCCCCCGTGGCCAAGCGAGGCGCGCGCCGGTGACGCCGCCCTGCCGCGCGGTCCTCGTCGCGCCGCCCGGCGCCTGCGATACCCATGTCCATTTCTACGACGTGGCCGCGCCGCGCGCGCCCGGTACGCCCATGCCGGGGACGTTCACAGTGGACGACTATCGGGCCGTGCAGCGACGGCTCGGCCTCGCGCGCGTCGTCGTCGTTCAACCCAACGCCTACGCGGACGACAATCGCCTCGCGCTCGCGTCCATCGCGCAGATTGGCGCTGGCGCGCGCGGCGTCGCCGTGGTTCGCCCGGGAGTCGCCGACGCCGAGCTGGCCCGCCTCACGGCGGGCGGCATTCGCGGGCTCCGAATCATGACCCTGAACGGCGGCACGCTGGGTTTCGACGTCATGGACGAGCTCGCGGCGCGCGTGCACGCCTTCGGTTGGCACGCGAACGTCCAGCTCGATGGGCGCGAGCTGCCGCGCCACGAAGAGCAGCTCGCGCGGCTCCCCGGCCGCTTCGTGATCGATCACATCGGCAAGTTCCTCGAGCCTGTGGCGCCCGAGCACGAGTCCTTCCGCGCGCTGCTCCGCCTCGTGGATACGGGCCGTTGCTGGGTCAAGCTTTCGGCTCCCTACGAAACGTCGCGGCAGGGCCCGCCGCGCTACGACGACGTAAGTCACCTCGCGCGCGCCCTCGTGCGCCACGCGCCCGAACGCCTTCTGTGGGCCAGCAACTGGCCGCACCCGTCCGCTGTCGGTCCCGCCCCGCCCGACGATGCCGACCTGCTCGACCTGCTGCTCGATTGGGCCCCCGACGCTCGCACGCGCGCCCGCATCCTCTCCGACAACGCCGCCGAGCTCTACGGCTTCTGATCGGCGCCGCCCGGCGCTGCGGGTCGGGCGCACCGCGGCATTCGCCGTCCGATCGGAGACTTTCCTTGACGACGAGCCTGCGTCCAACGCCCTCAAATTCGGGCCGGCGGAGCTTATTTC
>DATKFB010000500.1:0-4019 GCA_035544435.1 Polyangia bacterium | reverse complement strand
TGGGAGAGCGAGGTCCGGGACGACTCGGGCGGCAAGATCTGGCCGCTCGACCGCCACGCCTCGAACTGAGCTGGGCCTCGTCGTGGCGTCATCGGTGGGAGCGGCGGCGTCGTCCGTGGTGAGCGGCGCGCCGCCGGTTTCGCCCGGCGGACGCCTCGCGGCGGGACCCGCGCGCGCTCTCCGAACGGCCGGCGATCGCGTGTTCAGCGGCGTCACGCGGGTGTTCGCCGCGCTCGTGCTCGTGGCGGTCTTCGGTATGCTCGCGGCGTTGCTCGACGGCGCCTGGCCGGCGCTGCGCGCTTTCGGGCTCAAGTTCCTCGCGCGCAAGGACTGGAACCCCGTGACAGGCGAGTTCGGCGCGCTCGCGCCGCTCTACGGCACGGTCGTGACCTCGGCGATCGCGCTGCTCCTCGGCGTGCCCGTGAGCTTCGGCATCGCCCTCGTCATCACGGAGCTCGCACCGCGCTGGCTCAAACGTCCCATCGGCGTCGCCATCGAGCTGCTCGCGGCGATCCCCAGCATCATCTACGGCATGTGGGGACTGTTCGTCTTCGCGCCCTTCTTCGCGGCGCACGTTCAGCCGGCCCTCACGGCGCGGCTCGGCGCGATCCCGGGGCTGGGCGGGCTCTTCCAGGGGCCGCCCATGGGCATCGGCATGCTCACGGCGGGCCTCATCCTCTCCATCATGATCATCCCGTTCATGGCGGCCGTCATGCGCGACGTCTTCGAGACGGTGCCCGCGGCGCTGCGCGAGTCCGCCTACGCGCTCGGCGCGACGACGTGGGAGGTCGTCTGGCGCGTCGTCTTGCCGTACACGCGCGTCGGCGTCATGGGCGGCGTCATGCTCGGCCTCGGCCGCGCCCTCGGCGAGACGATGGCCGTCACCTTCGTCATCGGCAACGCCCACGACGTCAACCTGTCGCTCTTCATGCCCGGCAACACGATCTCGTCGACGCTCGCCAACGAGTTCACCGAGGCCGTGAGCCCCCTCTACACGTCGTCGCTGCTCGCGCTCGCGCTCGTGCTCTTCGTGCTCACGCTCTTCGTCCTCGTGGCGGCGCGCCTCATGCTCCTCAAGCTGGGCGCGCGCGAGGGGGTGCGCACGTGACTCTCTACGCGCGACGCAAAGCCGTCAACGCGATCGGCCTCGCGCTGTCGGTGCTCGCGACGGCCTTCGGCCTGTTCGCGCTCGCCTGGCTGCTCTTCACGCTCCTCGAAAACGGGCTGCGCTGGATCCACCCGCGGATCTTCACCGAATCGACGCCCCCTCCCGGGGCGAACGGTGGCCTCGCCAACGCCCTCGTCGGCAGCGCGATCCTCACGGCGGCGGGCGTGGCGTTCGGCGCGCCCGCGGGCCTGCTCGCGGGCACCTACCTCGCCGAGCTCGGGCGCACGTCGCGGCTCGGCGCCGTCGTCCGCTTCGTCAACGACATCTTGCTGTCGGCGCCGTCGATCATCATCGGCGTCTTCATCTACGCGCTCGTCGTGCTGCGCGCCGGACACTTTTCGGGCTGGGCCGGCGCCGTCGCGCTCGCGCTCATCGTGCTGCCCGTCGTCGTCCGCACGACCGAGAACATGATGCGTCTCGTGCCCGACGGCCTGCGCGAGGCCGTCGCGGCGCTGGGCGCTCCCACCTGGAAGATCACGGTGGCAGTCGTCTATCGCAGCGCGCTGCCGGGCATCCTCACGGGCGTCTTGCTCGCCATGGCGCGCATCGCGGGCGAGACGGCACCGCTGCTGTTCACGGCGCTCAACAATCAGTTTTGGAGCACCGACATGAGCCGGCCGTATCCCAATCTGCCAGCCGTGATCTTCCAGTTCGCCATGAGCCCCTACGAGGACTGGCAGCACCTCGCCTGGGCGGGCGCGCTCCTCATCACGGTTGCGATCCTCGTCATCAACGTCGTCGTGCGGGTGCTCCTCGCGCGAAAGCTGGTGCGCTGAGAGGCGCTGTGGGGATGCCATGCCAGAGACACGACCTTCCGTGAACGAGCCCTCGCGAGCCGCGATACACGCCCCCGGCGAGCTCGCTCGCCCGCTCGCGGAGAGCCTGCCGCGCGGCAAGACGGCGACGCCCTCGCGCGCGAAGATGAAGATCCGCAACCTGAGCTTCTTCTACGGCCGCTACCAGGCGCTGCACGACATCAGTCTCGACATCCACGAGCGGCAGGTCACGGCCTTCATCGGGCCCTCGGGCTGCGGCAAGTCGACGCTCCTGCGCACGCTCAATCGCATCTACGAGCTCTATCCGGGCCAACGCGCCACAGGCGCCGTGCACCTCGCCGAGCGCAACCTGCTCGACCACTCAGACGACGTCAACCTCGTGCGCGCCAAGGTCGGCATGGTCTTTCAGAAACCGACGCCCTTCCCCATGTCGGTCGAGGACAACATCAAGTTCGGCGTGCGCCTGTACGAGCAGCTCTCGCGCGCTGACCTCGACGAGCGCGTGCGATGGGCGCTCCAGAAGGCTGGGCTCTGGGACGAGGTCAAGGACAAGCTGCGCCACGACGGCACGGCGCTCTCGGGCGGTCAGCAGCAGCGCCTCTGCATCGCGCGCGCCGTTGCCGTCAAGCCCGAGGTGCTGTTGCTCGACGAGCCGGCGTCGGCGCTCGATCCCATCTCGACGCAGAAGATCGAGCAGCTCATCACGGAGCTCAAGGCTGACTACACGATCGCCGTCGTGACTCACAACATGCAGCAGGCCGCGCGCGTGTCCGAGTACACGGCCTTCATGTACCTCGGCCGCGTCGTCGAGTTCGGCGAGACGAGGACGCTCTTCACACACCCCGCCGAGAAGCAGACCGAGGAGTACATCACGGGGAGATTCGGGTGACGGATCTCCGGCCGCACACGAGCCAGGACTTCGAGGCCGAGCTCGCCGCCGTGCGCGAGAAGGTGCTCGCCATGGGACGGAAGGTCGACGAAGTCGTCGAGGCGGCGGGGCGCGCCCTCGTCGCGCGCGATGTCGCGCTCGCGAATCGCATCGTCCTCGGCGACGAGGAGACGGACGCGATGGAACTCGACCTCGATCACCTCTGCCTCGAGGTGCTCGCGCGCCGGCAGCCCGTCGCCGACGATCTGCGCCTGCTCCTGTCGGCGCTCAAGATCGTCGTCGATCTCGAGCGCGTCGGAGACCTCGGCGTGAGCATCGCCACGCGCGTCGTCGAGCTCGGCGCCGAGCCGCCGCTCATTCCTTACGACAATGTCCTCGCCATGTTGACGACGGCGCGCGGGATGGTGTCGGAGGCGCTCGAGGCCCTCATGCGGGCCGACGCGGCACGCGCGCGCGCCGTCATCGAAAAGGACGACATCGTGGACGCCTACGCGACGCGCGTGTTCGACGACGTCGTCTCGGCGACGCGCGCCGACACGCGCAACGTGTCGCGCGCCATTCGCGTGCAGGCGATCGCGAAGTACGCCGAACGGATCGGCGATCATGGGACGAACGTCGCCGAGCGCGTGATCTTCGTTCTGACGGGCGACGACATCCGGCACCGGCCCCGGCCGCGGCGCCTCTCGCTGTCCTGAGGACTACACGGCGGGCCATGTAGGCCTCGAACCTCCCTGACAACAAGCGAAGTCTCGGTGACGCGTGGCGTTTCCGAGGTGTGGCATTCGGTGGCGGCCCCGGCGCGTTGGTGTACCGATTTGGTCAACGCTGCGACAGCGCGATCACACCGGGATGGACGCGTTCGCTCTCTTACCGAGGCGGGACGGGTAGCAGGTGCGCGGCACGGGTTTCGCTCTTTGTCGAAGACACGATGAGCAACTTTGATCGACTGCGTCGCACAACGTCCTCCACGAGAGTACGTCTGCCCTCGGGAGCCGTCGCCATCACCCTGACGAACCTCCTTACGGACGTCGAGCGCGACTTCTTCGCGCGTGAAGCCGAGCTTCGCGAGGCCTCGGGTCGCGTGGATGCAGGGGAGGGCGAGGCGGAACGGTCGCCGTGGCGCTCCTTCGCGGCGCTCGCCGTGCTGGCGTCGATCGCGGCGCTGGCGAGCTTCTCAATCGTTCGG
>DATKFB010000499.1:0-3109 GCA_035544435.1 Polyangia bacterium | reverse complement strand
GCGGAGTAGGCGGTCGCGGTCGTCGAGGGCTTGGCGGTGCCGCGCACGCAGACGAAGGGGCCGGCGAAGTCGACGCCCTGCCAGGCGCAGGCGAGCGAGCCGGCGTTGTACTCGGCGATGTTGCACGAGTGGCTGTCGCCCGTGCAGCCTGCCATGACAGTGTCGGTGGCCGGGATGTAGATCGGGTTCGTGACGTAGGCGTTGGCGTTCGCGTTGGCGGCGATGTTGGGCCAGGTGGCCAGCTCCTCGGGCGCGGGGACGCGCCAGTCGGTCCAGCCGTCTTGGACGAGCGTCGCGCAGAATTTCCCGGCGCGCTTGTTGGTCATGTTCGTCGTCGACGGGGCGCGCTGCCAGACGAGGCAGGTCTTGAGATCGAGCAGCGACGCGCTGCCGAGCAGCTGCGTGCCCGTGCCGCCCCCCGGGCAATCGACGATCGGGGCGTCGCCGCCGGACGCGGGCGCGTCGGTCGTCGGGCCCGTGTCGGTAGCCGGCGCGGTGTCGACGACCGGACCGGCGTCCGCGCCGGCCGTCGCGCCCGCGGCGCCGGAGGCCGCCCCGGCGTTTCCACCGACGCCGACGGCGCCGACGCCGGCCGTGGACTGACCCGCGGCGCCGCCGCTGCTCCCCGAGGCGCCGGCGCTGCCCGGATTGCCGGCGGAATGCGTGGCGCCGCCGCAGCCAGGTCCAGCGCCGAGCCACGCTGCGCACACGAGGGCGTACGCGCATGCCAATGCCGACCATGATCCGTGGGCTCTCACGCGCATCAGCCTATCGCCGCGCGACCGTCGAAAACAAGCCCATCCTGCGGCGTTTGGCCGCAGGTTTGGCGGGATTGCCTTGACCCGACCGTCAGCGGCGCGATACGAGGGGCGTGGACCTGAACAACAACTTTTGGGCGGAGGCTTAGGAAATGAAGCGGGACATGAACCTGTTGTTGCGATGCTTGATGGCTGGCGGCGCGTTGCTCGTGGTGGGTTGTGGCGGCGAGGAGGCCGGGACGCCGGCGCCGACCGGGATCGAGTCCCAGGTCAATCCGCTCGAGGCCAGCGGCATGGTCGAGTTCTTCGTCACGATCGTCGGCACGCGCACCGGCACCATCAAGGGTGAAGCGACGACGAAGGGATTCGAAGGGACTATCCCGGGCATCCGCTACTTCTCCGAGCTCGACAGTCCCACGCCGACGGGGTCGGTCCAGTGCACGGCCTTCCAGTTCACGGAGGCGGCGGGCATCGCCAGCCCCTTGCTCGCGAAAGCGATCTCGACGGGCGAGGTGCTGAAGAGCGTTCACATGGATTTCGTGCGCACCGGGGCCACCGGCGCGCCGTTCATCTGGCAGAAGCTCGATCTCACCGGGGTGCGCGTCTCGAAGCTCGAGCAGGCCGCGGCGCCGCCCACGAATCTCGCCCCGTCGACGATCCTCGAGGAGGTCACCCTCGTGCCGACGAGCAGCGCCCCCGCCCGCGTGACGCTCACCGACATTTCCCGCCCTGGGGCAGCGAGCATCGTCTCGATGTTCACCTGCGGCAACAGCGGCAGCGCGGCGCGCTGAGCGGTCGCGTCGAGATAGCCGCTCAGCGCTCGTGCGGCATGCGGTCGCGCGGGCCGCGGAAGTACTGCATGGGCGAGTAGAAACGGAAGTTCGAGACGCGGCTCGTGTAGACGCAGGCGTAGGCCTCGACCTGCTCGCCGAACTTGCTGATCTCGTAGCCCTCGCGGAAGAGCGGGCCCCAGTAGGGGTTGAAGGCGTGGTCGATCTCGGCCTCGAGCGTGTGGTGCTGCGCCGTCGCGGCGCGCAGCTGCTTGCGCAGCGCTTCGATCATCTCCTTGACGGCGCGCCGCGCGTCGACGATCTGGTCGGAGCCGGGCGTGTGGTCGCCGAGCTTCTGCAGCGCGCGCAGCGTCGTCTGGCGCTCGTTGAGCTCGGCGTCGAGATAGATGAGCTCGGCGTCGAGGCGGTCCAGCTTCGCGAGCTCGCCGCGCAGATGGTCGTACGTCCTGACCTCGTGCTCCATCTCCTGCAGCACCATGGCCGTGCGCCAGTTCGAGGACTTGCGCGAGCGCAGCATGTCGCCGTAGATGTGATCGCCCACGAAGAGCACGCGATCGCCGCTGGCGCGCGCCCGCTCCTCGAAGGCCTTGAGGTTGCCGCCCTCGTAGATGCGCCCGCGCTGGAACGGGCCGTCCTGCGGCCGCGTCGTCGGCAGGCCCGCCTGGTCGAGCTCGACGAACGGGCGGTCCGCCGTGAAGAACTCGGGCTTGGCGGCGCTCACGACGACAACGTCGAAGTAGCTCTTCCAGTTCGGATAGGCGGCGAGCGCGCCGTCGAGCAGGTAGCTCATGACGGTGGTCGTGTAGTCCCAGGCCGAGTTCGTGAGCAGAAAGAGCCGCTTGCCCGACGAGCGGAACTTGTGCAGCGTCTCGGCGAGCGCGTCGTCGCGCTCGATGTAAGACGGCAGCTGCGCGCTCACGATGGTCTTGATCGAGCCGTCGCGGTGCGCAAGGTCGATGCACTCTCGGATGTGCTCCCACATGGCGCCGTAGGCCGGCTTGCCGGGCGTGTCCGCGCGATCGAAGAAGTCGACGAGGCCGGCGTAGAGCACCGCCTCTGGCAGCGCGAACAGCGTGTCGATCCAGGCGTAGCGCCGGTTTGACAGGCGCGTGCGCTCGCGCTGGTAGAGCTCGCCGATCTTGTCGCGATTGAGGTTCGTGAGGCCGTGGCGCGCGCGGCCAGGGTAGCCGTAGCGGTCGGGCTTGAAGACGTTGCCGTTCTCGCGGTCGACGACGAGGCCGCGCAGCGCGAGCTGCGGGTCGTAGACGAGGCCGCGGATGGCCTCGGGATAGCCCTTGGCCGTGACGAGCTTCTCGACCGTCGCGCGGATCGACAGCTCCTCGATGCGCGCCTGGTTGTAAAGCGCGAGCGTGTAGTCCATGTCGAACCCGACGAGCTCGATCTTGTCGAGGCGCAGGTTGCGGTTGACGAAGACGCGGTGCTCGCGCGGGATGTCGACGGCTCGCGGGGCCGCCTCGCCCGTCCCTGCCGCGGTTTCCACCAAGTTGTCGGGCACCGATACCGGTTCGGGGCTCTGATTTTGGGAGAGCTTGGCGGCCG
>DATKFB010000498.1:0-2865 GCA_035544435.1 Polyangia bacterium | reverse complement strand
TGTGGAACTACTTCCAGTCGCAGCCCATGAGCCCGGTGCACGCTCTCGGCATGCAAGGTCACTGGCTGCTCGAGGACAGCGAGGCGCTGCGGGGCCCGACCTTCGGCTGGGGGCACAGGTGGGACGGCCAGTATCCGACCGGCGCGCCCGTCGACGACGTCATGAAGGCCGTGGTCGACTGCGCCGGCTTGTTCGCGGCGTCGGTGGGCCGTTACAAGGTCGACTGGAAGGTGTTCAGCGCCATGCCGACGATCTATCAAGCCGGGCAAGGGCTGGTTTGGCACCGCGACTCCGAGGACAACACCGGCAGCTGGATCTACTACGCGCACCCCGAGTGGAACATCGAATGGGGCGGCGAGCTCTTGCTGTCGCACGCGCGCGACGTGTCGCGCGAGTACGGCGTGTATTTTCACCGCCTGCGCGTCACGAGCGATCTGCCCGTGCCGCCGCCTTGGCAGAGCCACCTCGACAACGAGGACGCGAACCGCTTGTTGATGGAGGGGGGGCTTGGCTCTTACGTCGCGCCCAAGCCGAACCGGCTCGTCGTGATCAAGGGCGGCACCCCCCACGCCATCGCCAAGGTCCGCTCATCGGCCGGGCGGAACATCCGCGCCAGCTTTGGCGGCTTCTTCAAGAAGACGACCGTTCGCCTCGATCTGCCGGCGACGCGCGTACCGTTGTGAGCCAGAATTCTCCGCCCGGGGGCCGCCGCGGGTGTAGAACGAGCGCCCATGGCAAGCGCGCCCGACGACGACGAGGCCGACGATGGGCTCGACGTCGTCGACGCCGCGGCGGAAGCGCAAGACACGCAAGACGCGCAAGACACGGAAGACCCGACCGGCGAGGCCGAACGAATCGAGGCCGCTGGGCCGGCCGAGCTCCCCGACCGCGCTGACCTGTCCGACCACGAAGCCCCCGCGGAGCGGGCCGAGGAGGAAGCGCCCCCGCGGGCCCACGTGCTCGCCTTCGCCGCGGGCCGTGGCGGCACGGGGCGCTCGCTCCTCGCGGCGAACGTGGCGGTGTACCTCGCGCAGACCGGCAAGAAGGTCGTCGCCATCGACGCGGATCCGGCGGGAGGCTCGTTGCACCTGCTCCTCGGAACGCCGCGGCCGCCGCGCGGCTTCGGCGAGTTCCTGCGCGCGCGGGTCGAGGGCCTCACGGAGCTCATGGTCGACACGCCCGTCGCCGGCGTGAGCCTCATCGGTGGGGAGGGATCTGCGTTCGGCGCGACGCGGCCCAAGCAGACGGCCAAGGGGATCCTCGCGGCCATCGCCGATCTCGAGGTCGACTACGTCGTCGTCGACCTGGGGCCTCCCGACTCGACGCTCGTGCTCGATCTGTGGCTCGCGGCCGACGTTCCGATCCTGGTGACGTTGCCGGACCCGGCGTCGATCGAGGCGACCTACCGCTTCGTTAAGAGCGGCTTCGTGCGCAGGCTGCGCGTGACGCGCGGCCTCGAGAAGCTCGTCACGAATCCGCAGGGCCCGCCGCGCGCCGCGCTCGACCTTTACCGGGCGGCCCGCGACGGCGCGGGCCCCGCCGAGCGGCTCGAGCAGGAGATCCGGCGTTACCGTCCGCGCTTCATCGTCAACCAGACGCGCACGCTGCCGGACCTCAAGCTCGGCGGCTGGATGCAGGCAGCCGCGCGTCGGCGCCTCGGGCACGCCTTCGATTATCTCGGGCACGTCGAATCCGACGAGACGGTATGGTTGGCCGCGCGGCGGCGGCGGCCGCTCATGGCCGAGTACCCCGAGGCCAAGGTCGCGAAGAACATCGAGCGCATCGCGCGGCGCCTGCTCTCGGGCGAAGGCGAGCGGCCGGCTGCGCCCGGACCGCTGCGCCTCGAGGAGGAGCAGACCTACTACGAGATCCTCGAGACGGAGCCCGGCGTGAGCGACGAGGAGGTGCGCCGCGCCTACCGCACGCTCAAGGAGATCTACGGCGCGTCGTCGCCCGTGATCGCGGGACTGTACGACGAGCAGGAGCTCGCGGATCTCCACGCGCGCGCCAACGCGGCGCACGACACGCTCTTCGCGCCCGAGCGGCGCCGCATCTACGACCTCGCGCTGCCCGAGGCCGACCTGGCGCGCGCCGTGCGCGCCGCGGCCGCCAACAACGCGCGCCGGCCCGGTCTGCCCGCGGGCGCCCCCTCGGACGACCGGCACGAATCGCCCGAGCCCGTGATCGACATGGGCGAGGACGTCAGCGGCGCCGTGCTGCGCAAGATCCGCGAGGCGCGGGGCATCGAGCTCGGCGACATCGCGCACCGCACGAAGATCAGCGAGCGCCACCTGCGCGCCATCGAGGACGAGCGCTTCGGCGAGATGCCCGCCGCCGTCTACGTGCGCGGCTACGTCATGGAGTACGCGCGCGCCATCCGCATCGACCCCCAGAAGGCCGTCGAGAGCTACCTCCGCCGCTACCACGCGAGAAACGCGCCGCCCGAGCCGACGGCCGCAGGCGAGTAGTCACAAGACGTTCGAGGCGAGCTCGGCGAGGGCGGAGCGCTCGCCTTTCGACAGCGTGACGTGGCCGGCGACGTTCTCGCCCTTGAACTTCTCGACGACGGTCGTGAGCCCATTCGACGTGGCGTCGACGTAGGGGTTGTCGATCTGGTACGGGTCGCCCGTGAGGATGACCTTCGTGGCCTCGCCCACGCGCGTGATGATGGTCTTGACCTCGTGGGGCGTCAGGTTCTGCGCCTCGTCGACGACAATGAACTGCTGGGGGAGCGACCGGCCGCGGATGTAGGTGAGCGGCTCCACCTGGATTTGCCCGCTCTCGAGCAGCTCGGCATAGGCTCGCGGGCCTTTGCGCGAGCCCGCCGAGAACAGAAACTCCAGGTTGTCGAAGATCGGCTGCATC
>DATKFB010000497.1:0-4726 GCA_035544435.1 Polyangia bacterium | reverse complement strand
CACCGTTCCGGGCCAAGATGAGTCTGAGCCCGAGACTCTCCTCGGCGACGGGCCGGCGGCCGGCGGTGGCGGCCGGGAGGCCGGTGGCTCGAAGCCGCGTTGAGCTCGCGCGGGTTCCGGCGCTCGCGCTCGGGCTCGCGGCCGCCGTCGTCGCGGGTGGCGTGCTCCTCGGCTGCGCCGGCCAGGCCGAGGCGCGGCGCCCTGCGCGCGCCTCGGGCGCGGGTCGTCCGGCGCGCGTCGCGGGTGACGTCGAGACGGGCCACGCGAGCTACTACGGCCCGAAGTTCAACGGCCGTCGCACCGCCTCGGGCGAGCGCTACGATCCGCGCAAGCTCACGGCCGCGCACAAGTCGCTGCCCCTCGGCACATGGATCCGCGTGACGCGCACCTCCGGCGGCGGCGACGGTCCGTCGATCGACGTGCGCGTCAACGATCGCTGCGGCTGCACGCACGGTCGCGTCGTCGACCTGTCGCAGGCCGCCGCCCAGCACCTGCACATGCTGAACGCGGGCGTCGTGCCGGTGCGGATCGAAGTCCTGCACCGGTGACGGAAAGCGCGCGTGAGCCCTAGACGCGCTTGGCGGACTTCACCTTCAGCGTCGGCCCCATCATGGCGAACCCCATGACGCCCTTGTCGACGGCACCCTCGATCTCGACGTTGGCGCCGTCCTGCGCGACGGCGGCGGGCGCGTCGTCGAGCACGTAGGTCGTGCCGTCGTCGGACTCGAGCTGCCAATGTCCACCCTCGAGATCGCTCCTCCTGATCGTGCCGCGATACTTGGCCATGCTGGGAGTATAGACGCGCTGCGCCCGGAGGTGCGCGGTCAGTAATCGGGACCCTTGGCGTCCACCTTCAGGTCGAGCGTGAGCGGGATCTGATAGGGCGCCGGCCCGTAGAGGAAACGGTAGTGCGCGTAGAGCGACGTCACGCGCTTGGCGTATTCGCGCGTTTGCGCGAAGGCGATGAGCTCGACGAACTCGTCGGTTGGGTGCCGCGCGTGCTGCTCGCACCACTTCGCCATGGCGCGCGGCCCGGCGTTGTAGGCGCCCGCCGCCAGCGGGATCTGGCCGCCGAACTTGCCGTAGAGCGCGCCGATGTAGCTCGCGCCCAGGCGCACGTTGGTCTCGGGCTCGTAGAGCTCGTCGGGCGCGAACGGCAACTTCGCGGCCGCGGCGACGCGCGCGCTCGTCGGCGGGATCATCTGCAGGAGCCCGCGCGCGTCGGCGTAGGAGACGTCGAGCGGGTTGAAGCCCGATTCCTTCCGCATGATCGCGTAGAGCAGCACGTCGGGGTTGCCCGCGGGCGGGCCGTATTTCTCGATGAGCGCCGCGAAGGCGCGCGGGTAGGCCGCCTCCCAGAAGGCGCGGGCGCCGCCCGTGGGCGCCGAGGCGAGCGCGGCGGCGCCGTGCGACTCGGCGAGCTGGTACGCGCGGTGGAAGTCCTCGGCGCGCCGGTAGAGGCCGAGCAGCCACGGCAGCGCCTTCTCGCCCCCCGCGCGCGCGAGGATGTCCTTCTCGCCCCGGCGCAGCTCGTCGCTCGCCTCCACGTTCATGCCGGCGTCGAGCAGCTCGAGGACGCGCGCGAGCGCCGGATCGCGCTCGGCGTGCGCGGGCGCCACCGCGGGGAACTCGCGCGTGGGCAGCTCGAGCCTCGCGTAGTCGGCGTTGGCTTGGTCCTTGGTTTCGCGCAACCGCGCCGTCGCGAGCAGACCGTAGAACGACAGCGGTCGATCGTGCGCGAGCGCGCGGTAACCCGCCCGCGCATCGTCCTTGCGACCGATCTTCTCGCACAGCCGGGCGTGCCAGTATGCCACCTGCGTGGCGCGCTCGTCGCTCGTCATGCCCGTCGCCGGCATCTTCGCGTAGCGCGCGAGGCCCGCGAACGCCGCGTCGGCGTCCCCGAGCAGCAGGTGCGCGAAGGCGAGGCACCAGGCGGCGTCGTCGGCGAACGCGCTCTTGCCGAATTGGTCGAGCGTCGCTTGCAAGCCGGGCAGGCTCTCGCGGAAGCGCCCGCGGTTGTAGTCGAGCCAGCCCGAGAGGTACTGCGCCTCGGCCGCCCAGCGCGAGCGCGGAAAGTGCTCGACGACCTTCTTGTAGCCCGCGATGGCCTCGTCGTCGCGATCGACGCGCGAGAGCGCCCGCGCGCCATGGAACGCCGCCTCGGCCGCCTTCTCGCCGGTGAGCTTGGGGACGGCGCCGAGGAGCAGCTCGCCCGCCCGCGCGTAATCGCGGCGCATGTGGAACTTCGTCATGCCGATCTGGAAGTCGCGCTCCGTCGCGACGGCGGGGGACACGTCCGCGGGCAGCGCGGCGAGCTCGGCGAGAGCCTCGTCCCAGTGGCGGTCGCGCGTGAGCGTCTCGGCGCGGCGCAGGCGGTCCTCGGGGGTGAGCGCGCCCGCCGACGCGGCGGGCGGCGCGGCGCCGCTCGCGCCCGCGGGGGGCGGTGGGCCGAAGGGCGGCGCGGCCCGCCGCAGGGCTTCGTCGGCGAGCGGATGCGCAGGCTGCTCCTTGGCGAGCGCCAGGAATTGCCGTCGCCCTGCGACGGGGTCGCGCTCGGTGGCGAATTCGGCGAGGTGGAAGCGCGCCACGCCGACGTCGACGAACGTATCCGCTTGCTTTCCGGCTGCTTTGACGACGGCGGCGTACTCGCGCGCCGCAGCGGCGCGCGCGCCCTCTTGCCACAGGCAGTCGGCGACGCGCGCCCGAGCGAGCGCCGCTGGACGCCCCTTTCCCCGCGCGACGCGCTCGAAGTGCCCGCGCGCCGTCTGGGTGGCGCCCTCGTAAAATTCGCTCTCGCCGAGGAAGAAGTACGCCCAATCGTCGACGCGCAGCCCGTGCCCCACGGCGGCCGACAGCGCGCGCGTCGCCGTCCCGTAGTCGCCGGCGCGATAGGCCTCGTAGCCACGCGCCAGGTCGGCGAGTGGCGTTTTGGCCTTCTGCCCTTTGGGAGGGGAAGCAGCCGGGGTGGCGGCGCTCGCGGCGAGAGGCGAGAGCAAGACCGCGAGCAGGAGCGCGCGCCGCACGCGCTCAGGCTAGCACCAGCCTGGGCACAACCGAAGCGCGGAGGCGCCGATGACCGGGGACACCGCCGGCGCCCTGTTCACGCCGGTGCCAATGGGTGTAAAAGGAGAGCCGCGATGGGAAGCATCAACAAGGTCATCTTGATCGGAAACCTGGGCGCCGACCCGGAGCTGAAGTACACGCCGTCGAGTCGCGCGCTCTGCAACTTGCGCATCGCCACGACGGAGGTCTTCAAGGACAAGTCGGGGCAGAAGCAGGAACGCACGGAGTGGCATCGCGTCACCGTGTGGGGCGACCAAGCCGAGAACTGCTCAAAGTACCTCTCGAAGGGCCGCTCGGTCTACATCGAGGGCAAGCTCCAGACGCGCAGCTACGAAAAAGAAGGCCAAAAGCACTACGCGACGGACGTCGTCGCCGACCGGGTGGTTTTTCTCGGCGGTGGCGGCGGCGGCGAGGGTGGCGCGCGCCGCGGTGGCGGGGGCGGCGGCGGCGGTGGAGTCGGCGGAGGCCGGACCAGCGAAGGCGGCGGGGACGACGTGGAGATTGGCGGCGCTGGCCCGCCTCCCGGCGGCGACGACGATATTCCGTTCTAAGAGCGCCCGGGCCATGGGCCGTGGGAGCCCTGAGGTCGAGGGTCGGTCAAATTACTGAAAGATGGCCTGTGTTTGGCATCGGCCGTCGACTATTGTTAGGTTCCCTCACCGATCCTCGGCTCCTCCCGGAGGTTGCATGAACCCGAAGGCACGTAGACTTGCTTTGGTCGCTTTGTCCGCTCCTCTAATCGGCACGATCGGCTGCGGCGGTGGCAAGAGCTATCCCGACGCGAAGGTCGACCTCGACGCGCAGCCGGACGGCAGCGGCGGGTCGACGGTGTCGGACGCATCGGACGCCGTCATCACGCCTCCCACGATTGGCCCTGGTGACAAGGTCCTCGTCAAGGGCGCCATTGACCTCATCGGCAGCGGCCCGGACACCTGTACGAATCAGGTTCCGCCCAGCGGCGACAGGTGGTGCGGGTTCGCCCGTCAGTCGGCCATCCTGGGCGCCAACGAGCTTTGGGTCATCAACGTCACGCAGGCTGCCGCGGGCACCACGATCAACTGCGATGCGCCCACTGGCGACCCCAACTGCCTTCGCCTCTCGGGGGGGCTCGTCTCCGACCCGACGAACGGATTTCGAATCCACGGTTTCGACGGCGACACGCTCGCGTACTCGGAGACACCTTCCGCAGGCTCGAGCTCGAACTTCGCCTGGCGACCCGGCTGGACCAAGCCCCACGGGCTGACCGGGGCAATGGGCCTCGCCTGCAACGGTCACGCTTTGTCGCGAGGCGCGGTCTGTCTGGAGAACCCGGTGACCGATCCCACGGGCATGTTCTTTCAGTCGGTCGAGCTTCACGCCGGGATGCTCGCTGACCAAGACATGCACCTCCCGCTCGTCGACAAGATCATCCTCCAGGCGAAGAGCGACGCCATGGGCCTCAAGAAGTGGGGCGCGAGCCTCACGCCCGACGGCCAGTCGATCGCCTGGTCGACGCGCGCCACCGATACGGGCACCGAGGACTTGAAGGTGCAAAAGTTGGGCGACGACACGAGCCGCATCAGCGTGGCCTCCGACGTCGATCAGTGGATGGTCACGGCCGACTCGAAGAAGTGGCTCTGGCTCAAGACCTTCAACTTCGACGTCACGGGCAACGCTCCCTCGG
>DATKFB010000496.1:0-2627 GCA_035544435.1 Polyangia bacterium | reverse complement strand
TGGGAGAGCTACGCGCACGGGCCCGAGCGGCGCGCGAGCGCCGGCGGCGAGCTCGTGCCCGACCTGCGCGCGCGGCTCAAGCAGACCTTGCCCCCCTACATGATTCCGAGCGCGTTCGTCGTCCTCGACGCGCTGCCGCTCACGGTCAACGGCAAGGTCAACCGCAAGGCGCTCCCCGCGCCCGATCGCGAGCGTCACGAGGCCGCGTCGGCCCACGTCGCGCCCGCGAGCGAGGTCGAGCGCATCATCACAGAGGTCTGGCAAGCGCTGCTCGGGCTCGCGCAGGTGAGCACGCAGGACAACCTGTTCGATCTCGGCGCGAACTCGCTCCTCATGGTGCAGGCCAACGGGCGCCTCAAGACCGCGCTCGGGCGCGACCTCTCGCTCGTCGAGATGTTCCGCTTCCCCAGCATCGCCACGCTCGCGGCCCACCTAGACGCCGTGGCGACCGGCGCCGACGGCACAAAGGCCGACGCGCGCTCGCAGGCAGCCGATCGCGGGCAAGACCGCGGCCAGCAGCGCCGCGACGCCTTGTTGCGCCGTCGCTCGCCGCGCGAGCGCTCCTGACGCCCGCCGCGCGAGCGCCTCGGGACGCCGTCAGGGCGCGCGCGGCCCGAGGCCCGTCAGCTTCTCGCTGACCTCCCACAGCCGCGCCGCGACGGCGGCATCGAGCGAGCGAGGCGACGAGCGCGCCTCGGCCGAGTCGCGGAAGTAGCGCCCGCTCACGCCCTCGAGCGTCGGCGAGGTCGCGACGAACAGGCTCGTCGCGGCGCCCTCCTTCGGCCCGGGCCGCCCTCGGCGCGTGAGGAAGCGCAGCGGCGCGGGCCGGCCCTCGAAGGCCACGAGCAGGTTCGTGCCGATGACGCCCGGATGCAGACAGTTCGCCGTCACACCCGTGCCGGCGAGCCGCCGCGCGAGTTCGAACGTGAACAGCATGTTGGCGTGCTTCGATTGATAGTAGGCGTCGAGGCGCTCGTAGCGCCCTTTCTCCCTCCCGAGATCGTCGAAGTCGAGGACGGCCATGCCCTCGACCTGCGACGCGACGTTCACGATCCGCGCCGGAGCGCCCGCCTTCAAGACGTCGAGCAAGAGGTTCGTCAGCAAGAACGGGGCGAGGTGATTGACCGCGAGCTGCGTCTCGAGCCCGTCGATGGTCGTCGAGCGCTTCGGCGTGATCACGGCAGCGTTGTTGACGAGCACGTGCAGGCGGTCGTGGCGGGCGCGGAGCTCGGCGGCGAGGCGGCGCACCTCGGCCTGCGACGACAGGTCAGCCACGAGGAGCTCGACGTCGCGGCGCCCCGTGCGCCGCCCGATCTCGGCGACGGCGTCGCGGCCGCGCGTCGCGTCGCGCCCGGCCAAGATCACCGTGGCGCCACGCTCGGCGAGGCCGAGCGCCGTCTCGCGCCCGATGCCGCTCGTGGCGCCCGTGACGAGGCAGATCCGTCCCGCCATCGACGACGCGGGAGTGGGGGCGCCACCGGGAGAGGCGCCGTTCATGGCGCTGCCCGCGCGACGCGCGCCTCGTCAGCGAGCAGCGTCGCGCGCGCCCAGGCGTCGATGGACGCGCACAGCGCGTCTTGCTGGCTGCGCAGCGTGAAGGTGTGGTCCGCGAGGTTCATGAAGTCGACACGGATGCGCGGGTGACCGCGCAGCGCCGGGAAGGTGTCGCGGAACTGTCCCGCGTAATTGTAGAACTCGGTCATACCGCCTCCCGTGAACACGAAGAAGAGCTCGGCGTCGCGCGCCAGAATTGCTTTCAGCTCCGCGAGGCAGGTTTCGCGAGGCGGGAACTCGCGCACGAAGCCCACGCCGCCGGGGTTGCCGCCCGCGGGCGGCCCGCCCGCCTGCGCGCCGGCGCGGGCCTTCCACCAGGAGAGCGGGCTCGCGGCGACGCGGCGCCAGCTGCGCGGGCTCAGTACGTGGCGTCCGTATTGGCGGAGGTAGTAGCCGTTCGTGCGATAGGCGTAGCCGTCGATGAGCACGGCGCCCACGACGCGCGCGTCCTCGTGCGCGAGACGCTGAGCGTTCTCCGCGCCCGCGCACAGGCCCATGGGGACGAACCGGTCGGCGACGCCAGTCGCCGCGAGAAAGTCCATGGCCTCGATCCCCTCGGCGAGCATGCTCTGCTCGAGGCTCAGCTCGTCACGGCGCGGCTCGCTCTCGCCGAGCCCCGAGTAGTCGAAGCGCAAGACGGGCAGGCCGGCCGCCGCCAACTGCCGCGCGAGCGTCACGTAGAACCGGTTGGGACCGACGCGGTGAAGCAGCCCCGCGTTGAGCAGCAGGACGGCGGGCCGTCCCGCGCCGTCGCCCGCCGGCTCTGTGAGAATGCCCGAGAGCGACTTCGTGGCGCCGAAGGTGACGGGACGCTCCTTCATGGCTCGCTCCTCGTTAGCCACGCGACGATGAAGTCCTGCGTCTGGCGAGCACCCGCCGTGCCCTCGACTTGGTGTTGCTTCCACACCTCGGCCTCGGCGAGCACCTCGTGATCGACGCGTGCCCCGCGCGCCGCGAGCCGGGCGTCGAGGCGGTCCGCTCCTTCGAGCGCGGCGCGTTCGATGACGAGGGCCCGCGGCGCCGTGCGCGCCAGGTGGGCGAGCTCGACGGCGGCGATCGAGCGCCGCATCGCT
>DATKFB010000495.1:0-2559 GCA_035544435.1 Polyangia bacterium | reverse complement strand
CCTGCGCATCGGGATCATTCAGGGCGGACGAATCGTCGAGGAACGCCTCGTCCGCAAGCGCGAGAACATCACGATCGGGCAGTCGGCGAGGAACATGTTCGTCGTTCC
Organism: Polyangia bacterium; assembly: GCA_035544435.1. Taxonomy (GTDB): domain Bacteria; phylum Myxococcota_A; class Polyangia; order Fen-1088; family Fen-1088; genus DASZFV01. The sequence goes on along the minus strand of DATKFB010000495.1, from coordinate 2,451 downwards.
GTCCGAGGCGCTGCCGCGCAACTGGCTGCTCTTCCAGGTGAGCGGAAATCAATACGTCGCGCACTTCTCGGAGGGCATGGACGCGCGCATCGCCGTCGGCAACGAGATCATCTCGCTCGCTCAGCTCAAGCAGACGGGCAAGATTCAGAAAAAGGGCGCGAGCTTCGCGCTGCCGCTCGACGACAGATCTCGCGGCAAGATCACGCTCGCGGACATGACGATCCTGTTCCAGTTCGTCACGCCGCCCATCCCGCAGCCGCGGCCGCAGCTGCCGGCGTCGGTGCGAGGGTCCGTGACCTCGGACCTCGACTGGTTCTTCACGACCATCGCCGCGATCTCGTTCTTGGTGCACCTCTCGCTCGTCATCTACCTGCGCAGCGTCGATTGGCCGCGCAAGCCCGACATCGAGGACATCCCAGACCGCTTCGTCCAGATGGTGAAGAAGCCCGAGGAGAAGAAGCCCGAGGAGAAGAAGGTCGAGAAGGTCGAAAAGAAGGAAGAAGAGAAGAAGCCCGAGAAGAAGAAGGAAGAGGTCGCCAAGAAGGAACAGAAAGAGGTCACTCCCGAAGAGGCGGCCCGGCGCGCCGAGGAGAAGGCGCGTCAGGACGCCGAGCGTCGCGCGCGTCTCGCCGAGCAGGTCAAGTCAACGGGCCTCCTCAAGCTCCTCGGCGCCAACACGGGGGAGGGCGGCTCGATCGCCGACGTGCTCGGCAAGGGCGACGTCGATCGCGACCAGGAGAAGGCCTTCCAGGGCGTCGGCGGCGTCGGCGTCGCCAGCGGCAACGATCAGTTGCGCGGCATCAAGAGCGGTGGCAGCGGCTCGGGTCGCGTCGCCAACGTCGGCGGCTTGCGCGGCGGCGGCTCGATCGCGGGCGGCGGCACGGGCGAAGCCGCTTCAGAGAAGAAGGTTTCGGGCTCCGTCAAGAGCGAGGCCCCGGCCGTCGACGGCGAGCTCGATCCCGCCATGGTCGCGAAGGAGGTGCGCACGCGCCTCGGCGCCATCAAGGCGTGCTACGAACGCGCCCTCAAGCGGAACCCGACCCTGAGCGGCAAGGTCGTCATTCACTGGACGATCACGCAGGCGGGCACCGTCTCGGGCGTCGACGTCGAGCAAGACACCCTCGGCGACGCCGAGGTCGCGAGCTGCATCAAGGCGCTCATTGCCCGCTGGCGCTTCCCCGCGCCCGCGGGCGGCTCGGTCGACGTCTCGTTCCCGTTCGTCTTCCAGTCGTCGCAGTAACACGCCCACGCGTCCAGTCGCGCGCGTGGCGACATTCCTTTCACGCGCTCCAGCGCGCAATGGCGCGCGCCGCGTCGAGTGTGATACACAGGCGCTCGCCAAGCTCAGACGAGCGTCGGAATGTTGACGCGATCGTCTGATGCTTGGTTGACACACCCCGAAGAGCTGCATATAATTCCTGGCGTTCGTATAAGTACAGGATATCCTTAGTATTCCTGTTGGGGCCTAGAGGAAAGGACTTGGCGTCGTGGCGACAAAAACAAAGCTGATTCTCACGACCGCGTTCGTGGCGAGTGCGCTCTCGGCCCAAGGTGGCGGAGCGGGGGCCGCCACTGGTGGTTCAGCGGTGCCCAGCCAGGCGGACATCGCCGTCAAGCAACGCTCCACGCTCACCCCGGAAGAGATGATCAAACAGGGAAACGAGTACTTCAAGAGCATGACCGAGATCTCGAAGCGCATCTCGGGTCTGCAGGAGCAGTCGAAGCGTCAGAAAGACATCATTCGTTTGAACTGCGTAACCGACAAGCTGGTTCAGGCGAAGGTCAACATGACGATCGCCCAGCAGGCGATGTCCGCTCTTCAAGAAAATATTTCGCGCGCCGATGAGGGTGGACGCACACATGAGTTCACGCGCCTCACGATCATCAACCAGAAGGTCACGGTTCTAGGCGCCGAGGCAGAAAATTGCATCGGCGAGGATCTGAGCTTCGTGGGCGCGACGAAAGTGGACGTCGAGATCGATCCCAACCTCCCTCAGAACGACGTCACCCAGCCCCCGGCTCCGCAAATCGACGTCACACGACCAGACTACGCGAGTCCCACCAAGGGTTGATCGTCGAGCGGCATCCCCACCGCGCCGAACACCCCCTCTCCGTCCCTTCTAGTTCTAGGCCTGTCGAGGACTCTACCTACTCCCACCTTCATCGATGAACCGTCGCCTCGCATGGACCGTCGCTGTATTCGCGCTCATGGGCGCACGGCGAGCCGCCGCTCAAGAGGTGTCGATCGGATATCAGGGGCTTCCGTACAAGGCCACCGGTGAGAGCAAGACGGGCATCAACCTCGCCGAGGGGCTCTTGTTGCACGTGGGCGTTGGTGCCGAGGCGGGTTACGACTCGAACGTCTTCTACGGCAGCTCGTCCGTGCCGGGGGCGGTCATTTCCTCGGGGATCCTGCGTTTCAGTGGCTTCGGCGAGCTGACGAACACGGCC
>DATKFB010000494.1:0-12958 GCA_035544435.1 Polyangia bacterium | reverse complement strand
CGTAGGCGCGCCACGGGCCGCCGACTGACCCGATCATCATGCGCCGGGCGATCTTCGAAAGACAAGCGAGAGATTGTTCGCGGGCATGGGGATCACCTCGGCTGCAAGGAAGCCGGCGGCGGAGGCGACGCGCTGAACCTCGCCTAGATCGCGCACGCCCCATCGGGGATCCTCGGCACGCAGCCGCTCGTCGAAGCGCTCGTTGCTCCCTGCGGTATGCCTGCCGTCGCGTTTGAACGGGCCATAGAGGAAGAGCACGGCGGATGGCGGGAGGAGACGCGCGGCGCCCTGGAAGAGAGCCTCGGTCGCCGACCAGGGGGCGATGTGAATCATGTTGATGTTCAGGATCGCATCGGCGGCAGTGACCGGCCAGCTCTGCCGCTCGACGTCGAGCTCCACGGGGGGCGCGATGTTCGACGCGCCGGAGGATCCGGCCCAAGCCAGGATGCTCTCGAGGTACGCGGCCGAGGCATCCGACGGTTGCCATCGCAAGGCGGCAGGCAGCGCGCTGGCGAAGAACGCGACGTGTTGCCCTGTGCCGCTCGCGATCTCGAGCACGAGCCCCCGCGGCGGCAAGACCCGACGGAGCACCTCGAGTATTGGCTCGCGGTTCCGTTCCGTGGCCGCGGCGTGCAGCCCCCCGGATGGGACGGGCCGTGGGTCGAAGAAAGGCATCCTGCTCGCGTGGCGCCAGGCGCGGCCGGGCCTAGGAAAGCGGCGGCCGCACCGCCATGGAGAAGTGGATCCCTTGGCTCTCGACGGCGTCGCTCATCGCCGCGACGAATCGCACGCTCTCGCCGTGCGGCTCCTCGGCGCAATCGAGACGAATCTGCACGGCCTTGCCCAGATACTGCGGGTACTGCTCGGCGAGGAAGCCGTCCAAGACGTAGCCCATGTACCGATTGAGCTTCTCCTCGATCTGCTTGAGCTGCTCGGGGACGGTGCCCCAACGCCGCCGTTCCGTCATGACGAGGACGACGACGTCCGAAGCCTTGTCGAGCGTGATGAGATCGATGACCGCGGGGTTCTGCACGCCCGTGTCTCCGAACTCCGCGACCATCTGTTCTCGTGTGAGCTTTTCCAAGTTGGCCTCGTCGCCCCATTAGACAATATTTCAGACGATGCGGCTCAGGATCGCACGGCCGGGTGTTAGTCTCGGTTGCGCATGCTGTGCCGTGCCCTCGCGTCGTCCGTCTCGGCGTCATCCCTCTTGGCGTCGGTCTGCCTTCTCGCCGCGCCCGCCGTCGCGGCGCCGCCCAAGGCCATCGATCTCGCGGGCGATTGGAAGTACCTGCCCTACGAAGGCGAAGGGAACATGGGCGCCGAGGCCGTCGACGACAGCGGCTGGCCCACGATGGCGCTGCCCAGTAACTGGTTCCTCGAGGGCGGCAAGTCGTACCCGGCGAAGGCGCGCGTCACGGCGCGCCTCATGGAGGTGGGCTCGCCCGCCGAACTGCCGCCGCCGCCCCACGACGCCGGCCTCGACTACGAGGGTACGGTCTGGTTCCGCAAGACGATCACCTGGGATGGCCGCGCGGGCGTGCCCGTGCTCGACCTTGACATGGTCGACTACTATGCCGAGGTCTTCGTGAACGGCGCCTCGGTCGGCCGCCACGAGGGTTATTTTCAGCGCTGGTCGGTCGACGTCTCGGGCGCGCTGCGCAAGGGCAAGAACCTCGTCGCCGTGAAGGTGTCGGCGCCCGCGCTCGCGTTCGATCTCGCGCAGCAATTCGCCCTGAGCTGGCCCAAGCAGCAGAACCAGGTCAAGGGGATCTTCGCCTATCACGACACGCGGCCCGGCGCGACGAGCGTGCGCGGCCAGGAGCGCGGCACGGGCGGCATCCTGCGCGGCATCGGGCTGCGTGCGTCGTCGGGCGTCGATCTCGTCGAGCTCAAGGTCACGCCGCTCGACGTGAGCGCGGCCTCGGCGCGGCTGGTCGTCGAGGCCGTAACGCGCAACTGGGGCAAAAAGACCGTCGAGGCCGCGCTCACGGGCGCGATCCGGGCCAAGAACTTCGTCTGGGCGGGCCACCTGCCCGTCTCATTCGCGGTCAAGGCGGCGCCGGGCCTCTCGCGCGCCACGGGCGAGGTCAAGATCGACAAGCCCGCGCTGTGGTGGTCGTGGGACTACGGCAAGCCCAACCTCTATACGCTCGAGGGCGAGCTCGCCGCCAAGGGTCCCGGCGTCCTCGACACTAAGGTGGTCACCTTCGGCGTCCGCTCGATCGCGCGCGACGCGAATTGGGTCGTGCGCCTCAACGGGCAGCGCGTCTACGCGCGCGGCAGCAACTACATCGCGACGCAGTGGCTCTCGCAGGCCGACCGCGCCTTCTACGAGAAGGATCTCCGGCTCGTCGTGGGCGCCAACCTGAACTCGCTGCGCGTGCACGCGCACCTCGAGCGCCCCGAGCTTTACGACGTCGCCGACGAGCTCGGCGTCATGATCTGGCAGGACTTCCCGCTGCAGTGGGGCTACACGGACGAGGCGCCCTTTCGCGCCGAGGCCAAGCGCCAGGCCGTCGACATGCTCGATCGCTACTACGACCACCCGTCGATCATCGTGTGGTGCATGCACAACGAGTCGCCGCACTCGATGTCGTGGATGAAGAAGAAGGACAACCAGCAAAACGCCAAGCTCGACGAGGAGCTGCTGGCCGTCGCGCGGCAGGGCGACCCCGCCCGCATCGCGCACGCCGACTCGGGCGCGGGTGACGGCCACTCGTACACGGGCTGGTACGTCTCGCAGATTGGCGACCTGCCGCGCGCGCTGCCCGAGGAGCGTTACATCACCGAGTTCGGCGCCCAGGGCCTGCCCGCGCTCGAGACGCTCAAGACGATGTTCGACGAACAAACGCTCTGGCCCGACACGCCGCTCGATTGGGAGGCCTGGAAGTTCGCCGATTTTCAGCCCGAGCAGACCTTCAACCTCGCGAAGGTCAAGATGGGCAAAACCATCCAGGAGTTCATCGCGGCCTCGCAGCGCTACCAGGCCAACCTCATCCGCTTCCAGGCCGAGGTCTTCCGCCGCGCGAAGTGGACGAAGAACACGGGTCTTTACCAGTTCATGTTCGTCGATTGCTGGCCGTCGATCACCTGGAGCGTCGTCGATTACTACCGCCGCCCCAAGCTCGCCTACGGGACGCTGCGCGACTCGATGCAGCGCCTGCTGCCCAGCATCGAGTACGACATCCACAAGGCCGACGGCCCCATCGCGATCTGGGTCGTCAACGATCACCTGCAGCCCGTGACCAAGGCGGTCGTCAAATGGAAGCTCACCGATCCGCGCGGGGGCAACAAGCCGGTCGTGCGAAGCCGCAGTGTCGACATCCCCGCCGACGGCGTCATCAAGGTGACCGACCTCGGCGCGCTGCCGCGCATCGGCGGCGGCACGGCGCGCCTCGACGTCTGGATCGAGGACGAGCAAGGCCAATTCCTCGCCCGCAGCAGCCTGACGGGCGACGACTACGTCATCCGCAAGTAGCGCCGGCGCGTCCATGCGGCCAAGATCGAGCGGCCCCCATGACCGGTGAGTTCGCGATCTCGAAGGTGGCCGTCGACGTCGTGGCGCACCTCGAGCGGCACCGCGAGATCGCCGTTCGCGACGAGGCGACGACGGCGCGCGAGGTCGAGGCGGCCCTCGAGCCCATCCGCGCGGCGTACCGCGAGTCCGAGCTGCCGCAGGCCTACTTCGCGGCGCTCGAGGCGGAGCTGCGCGGCGCGCTGCCGGCCGCCTGGCGCGCCGTGGCCGTGCCATTCACGGCGCTCGAGGGGCGCGGCTTCGGGCGCTGGCGCGGCGGCGATCTCTCGGCGCGCCTCATCTACGTCCTCGGCGGGCTCACGCTGGGCGGGCTCATCGTGTGGCTGCCGTTCATCCCCATCTGGGAAAAATGGGTGCCGTTCGCGCTCGCCATCGCGGGCTGGTGGTTGCCAGACGCCCAGGTCGCGTGGCACCGTCGCCGCTATGGACGGGAGCTGGGGAGGATCGTCAGGCGGCTCGAGGCATCGCAGAAGGCGCTCGAAGCGCGGGTCCCCATGAGCGAGCTCTTGCCGCCGCGAGGCGCCCCTTGAGCGACCCCGTCCGCCCGCGCGTGCCCTTCGACTGGTCGACCGTTGGCGCCGTCGCGGGCGGCGTGCTGCGGCGGATCTTCCGCATCAAGCGCCTGTGGATCGTCCTCGGGAGCGTGCTCGCCGTCTACGTCGTCGGGTCTTCGTGCTCGACGTACGTTCCGCCCAACATGATCGGCATCCGGCAGGTCTACTTCGGCTCGAGCGCCGGCATCCGGCCCGAGAGCTACGGGCCCGGGCTCCACTTCATCGTCGCTGGCGTCGAAAGGCTGCACCTGTTTCCGCACGACCTCCAGGTCATCAACTTCAGCGGGTCGTCGAGCGAGACGTCGCAGCAGGAGCGCCAGGCGGACTCGATCAAGATCCAGACGAGCGACGGCTACAACGTCCAGCTCGACGTCAGCATCATCTATCGCATCAAGGACCCTTACCACGTCTTCACGGAGGCCGGTCCGGGACGCGCCTTCGAGGACCGCCTCGTCATCCCGCGCGCCGACCGCATCCTGCGCAAGACGCTGGGCGAGCTCAACAGCGAGGAGTTCTACCAGGGGCCGAAGCGCATCGAAAAGGCGCGCGCCGCCCACGACCAGCTCGTCACCGAGGTGGCGGGCTACGGCATCGAGATCGAGGCCGTGCTCGTGCGCGGCTACACCTACGACCCCAAGTATCAGCAAATGATCGAGGGGCGGAAGATCCGCGACCAGACCGTCTTCCTGCGCCAGGCCGAGGCCAAGGCCGCCATCGAGCAGCGCAAGCGCGACACCATGGTGGCCGAGGGCGCCGCCAACCAGGAGACCGAGCGTGCGCGCGGGCGGGCCGAGGTCGAGAAATTGCGCGCGCAGGCGGATCTCTACGAGCGCAAGCGCGCTGCCGAAGGCAAGCTTCTCGTCGAGCTCGCGGACGCCAAGGGCACGCAGCTCGAGAACGCCGCGCTCCAAGGCGCGGGCAGCGAGAACCTCGTGGGCCTCAAGATGGCCGACGCGCTTAAGGGCGTGCGCATCATCGTGCTGCCGAGCGACGGCAAGGACGGCACGAACCCGCTCGACCTCGGGGATCTGCTGCGAAAGTTCCAGGTGAGATGAAGATCCTGGGCGTCGTGTTGGCGCTGGTCGCTGGCGGGTGCGTGTCGCACTCGACGGGGGAGACGGAGGTGGGCGTGCTCGTGTGCAAGATCGGCCTCGGCTGCGCGCACAAGGGCGTACAGGAGCAGCTCTATCCGCCCGGCTCGACGAACGTGTTCGCGCCCTTCATCCGCGACTTCTACACCTTCGACACCAAGGTCCAGAACCTCGAAATGACGGCCACGACCAAGGGCGGCGACCGGAACGAGCGCGACGACCTGCAGTTCAAGACCACCGACGGCAACGACATCTCGATGGACGTCACCGTCGTGTGGACGCTCGATCCCAAGCTCATCCCATCGATCCTGCAGAACGTCGGCACCTCGACCGACGAGGTGAAGGAGAAGCTCGTGCGACCTATGGCGCGCACGCTCGTGCGCGACGTCCTCAACGAGCTCGACAGCGAGTCGGTCTACAACTCGGACAAGCGCTTCCAAAAGGCCGACAAGGCCCGGCAGGTGCTCACGCAGGCGCTCGCGGGCTTCGGCGTCACCATCATGCAAGTCATCCTGCACGAGCACCGCTTCGCGCCCGAATACGAGAAGGTCATCCACGATCGCAAGCTGGCCGAGCAGCGCGCCGAGCAGCTCAAGAGCGAGACCGAGGCCGTGCAGCAAGAGGCGCTGCGCAACCTCGAGACCGCGCGCGGCAGCGTGGCGTCCGACATCGCGAAGGCCGAAGGCAAGCTCAAGCAGGTCTCGCTCCAGGCGGACGCCGCGTTCTACGCCCAGCAGCAGAACGCCGAGGCGCTCATCGCCGAGCGCACCGCCAAGGCCAAGGCGATCGCGAAGCGCAACGAGGCGCTGCGCGGCGCGGGCGGCAAGGCCATGGTGAAGCTCAAGGTCGCCGAGGCGCTCGAGGGCAAATCGATTCTGCTCGTCCCGGGCGGGTCTTCGGGCGCCGCGTTCAACAAGATGGACGTCAACAAGCTCATCGACACCTTCAAGGACGAGCCCGCCCCGGACACGAGCCAAGGGACTAAGTAGGTCGGGAGCTCCTCCCCTCAGGGATTTGCACCGCTCCGCGAGCCGCTCGACGGCGACCCCGAGGCGCCGGACCCCGACGTGTCCGAGCCGGAGGTTCCCTCCGTGCCCGTCGACGAGTGGCGCCGGCGTTTAAAGCTCTTGCTGCGGCTCGAGCTCGAGGTGTCGCTCCCCGAGCTGTCGTTTGCTCCCATGCTGCCGCGCGGGTCCGCCCCGTTGCTCCCCGTCGAGCTGCTGCGGTTATTTTCCGTCCCGCCGCGGCTCGTGTCCGTGCTGGGGGGGTTGGTGTTCGTATTCGGAGATCCCGGCTTCGTGGTATCGGGGCCCGCGCTTGGCGAGCCCGAACCAGGGCTGCCCGACCCGGTCTGCGCGCCGACGACGGCGGGAGCCAGCAGAGCGCCCGAGAGCACCGTTACCAGAATTGTCTTGCGCATGATTGTTCCTTTCCGGTCCCGTAGATTCACGGACCGCGAGCTCCTAGAGTTCAATGCTCGTACCAACGCTACGGCGCGGCCAGTGGGCCACGGGAGCGGGTGCACGAAAGCTGGTCACGCGTCGGTGACCTCGCGCGGGCGGGTAACCCCGTAACCTTGGGGGCACGAAGGAGGGGCACGAAGGAAAGCCTCGAAATGCGATATTTTGCTCCATACGCGCATTGACAATGTGGGGCGAAGTGCCGACACTCCAGCTCTCAAAATCTTACGCTTGGAGGTCCGCGATGATCCGATTTCGGGCAGGTCTTTGGATGGCATTGGCCGGTTTCATCGTCGCGGGCAGCGCCGGTTGCGGCAGCAGTTCGGGGCCCAAGACCGACGCGAAGACCGATACCAAGGCTGACGGCGCGGCCGGCTCCGCCGGCGGTGGCGGTGGCGCGGGCTCGGGCGGCGCGGGCTCCGGCGGCGCGGGCTCCGGCGGCGTGAGCGGCGGAGGTGGCGGCGGCGTGGGCGGCACAGACGCTGGCGTCGGCACGGCGGGCGTCGACGGCAACGTGGACGCGACCGACGCCCCGACGGACAAGGGCGACGCCGCGGGCGACGCGGCAAGCGACGTTAAGGTCGACGGAGGTCCCGAGGCGGGCCCCGAGGCCGGCAGCGACGTGAAGGCGGACGCCGGTGACGCGGGCGACGCCGAGACCGGAAGCGACACCGGTCCAAGCTGCACCAACGTATGCACCCTCGGCAACCACCAGTGCGGCACGAACGGAGGCACGCAGACCTGCGTGCTCGCCGGCACGGGCTGCACCGTGTGGGGCACCGAGACGGCCTGTGGAACGCGCCAGACCTGTTCGTCTGGCACGTGCGTTTGCAACACGGCTCCCACCGGATGCTCGCAGGCGGGAACCTTCTGCGACGGTTCCGGCAACCTCGCGACCTGCGCCCTCGACGCGCAGGGCTGCCACTTCATCTCGGGCACGCCGGCCGCCTGCCCAACGCACGAGACCTGCCAGGGCGCGCTGCCCTCCGCGGCGTGCACGTGCAACAACGAGTGCCTCGGCACGAGCGCGTTCTGCGTCGACGTGAACACGCGCGCGACCTGCACGGCGGACAGCAACACGCCCGCTTGCCACACGATCACGGGCGTGACCAGCTGCCAGGGCTCGCAGACCTGCTCGGGCGGCGCGTGCGTCTGCCCGGCGATCGGCATGACGGCCGGCACGGGCTGCGCGACGCTCGCGATGACGAGGTGCTCGGGTGACGACATCCTCACCTGCGTCACCGAGTCGGCGAGCGGGTGCAGCATCTGGCAGGCCTCGACCCACTGCGCCGCCAACGTGGGTGGCGCACTGACCTGCGGCACGAAGGGTGGACCGGCCGCCTGCCAGTGCCTCGACAACGCGGGCACGACCGTCTACGTCGACCCGAGCGCCGGCAGCGACGTGGCCACCGGTCTCTTCCCGACGGGCGTCCAGACGCCCGCCGCTTGCCGCTATCAGACGCTCACGACGGGTCTGGCCAAGATCGCGACGGCCGGAACCGTGATCGCAATCAGCGCCAGCGTCCCCGCGACGTTCATGGGCGAGACCTTCCCACTGGCCGTACCCACGGGGGCAACGCTCACGACTGCGGACAACGTGGCGACGCCCGGTGACTACATCATCGAGTTCAACGGCGCGAGCGCCGCGACGGCCGTGATCTTGGAGACGGGCGCCACGCTGAAGGGTCTGTCAATCGTGAACAACGGTGGCAATACGGGGGCAACGCTCGTTTCGTGCTCGGCCGGCGCGGCCACGCTGGATTCGCTGCTCCTCGATGGCAAAGGGGCCGTGACCACTGGTCTCGACCTGCTCGGCAGCTGCGCCGCGAGCCTGCACCTCGTCGACATCCAAGGTCTGACGGGGACCGCCCTCGACGCCGACAGCTCCGGAACGTCGACGATTTCGGGCGGCTCGCTTATGACGTCCCTGAGGGGACTGCACCAGCGGCAGGGCATGTTGAGCGCCACCAACCTCGTCGTCGCCTCGGATGGGAACGAGGGCATCCTACTGGACACGGGCTCGCCCAGCTTGACCTTAACGGGCGGCCAGGTGAACGAGAATGGGTTTTCGGGAGGCTCCCCCGGCATCCGCGTCGCCACGGGCACTTTGACGGTCTCGGGCACGAGCCTCACCGGCGATAACACCGCGGGCATCTCCGTCGCGAACGGAACCTCGGTGGATCTGTCGGCGGTGAGCGTGAGCGGGGCCGTCACGGGCCTGCTCGTCAGCGGCGGTACCGTCACGGCCTCGGGGCTCACCGTCGGACAGAGCACGGGCGACGGCGTCGCCGTCACGGGAGGCATGGTATCGATGACGGGGTCGACAAGCCTTACGGCGAGCACGGGCAACGGCGTCTCTCTCTCGGGCGGCAGCGTGTCGCTCACGGGTGGCGTCATCTCCACCAACAGTGTCGACGGCATCGCCTGCTCGAGCGGCACGCTGATCGTACAGGGCGGCGCCGAGGTGAAGAGCAACACCGGCGCGGGCCTCGACCTCATGGGCTGCACGGCGACGGTCGCGGGCGCGAACATCCATGACAACACGGGCGACGGCGTCACGATCGACTCGTCGAACGCCTCCAGCATCGGCCTGGGCACGCCCTCGAGCGCGACGACGATTGCCGCCAACAAGATGAACGGCATCGTTGTCCACCAGTCCCCCGCGAACGGCAGCGACGCGAACACGGTGACGATCGACACCGTCACGATCTCCGGCAACACGGGCGTCGGCGTCTTCCTCGTGGGTGACACAGGGTCCATCGGCGCCACCATCCGCAACAACACCATCCCTGGCAACCACGACACGGGCGTGCTCATCGATCAAGGTGCGGGCAATACGACGCGCGAGGCGATCCAGAGCAATGACGTCTCCGGCAACAACACCGCGGGCGGGCACAGCGTGGGCGGCGTCTTCTTCGAGACAGCGAGCACGCTCACGAGCATGGTCTCGAACAAGATCCACTCGAATGGCGGCGACGAGCTCGGCTTCGCGGCCCGCTCCAACCCGCCCGTATTCGACTGGAGCATCGCCCCCGCCGGCGGCACCTGCGGCACGAGCTCGAACACACTGTCGTGCTACGGGACCGGAAAAGTCGGCCTACGCGTGCTGGGCGTCGTGCCCATCACCGTCGACGCCGACGGCACGCGCTGGGCCAGCGCCACGCCCGCGAACGGCGTGGACTACAGCGCGTCCTCCGGGAGCGTGACGGTGGCCTCGCCCTGCGCCGACCCGCCCACGGCGACCTGCCCGTAAGAAGGCTCTTTCTCAAAGCGGTCGAGGTGCCATACTTCACCTCGACCGCATGAAAGAGATTGAAGACTCGACGGCGCCCGTCGCAATGGCGCGCGGCACGGCCGCGAACGCCGCCATCCAGATCGCGAGCCTGCCCCCCGTGCCCGGCCCCACGCTGGCCGAGCTCACGCGCATCGTGCAAGAGACGATCGATCTGACGATCGCGGATCAGGAGCAACATCGCCAAAAGCTCATCGCGCTCATCCGCGCCATCCTCGCGCGGCCCGAGGCGTTCGCGAAGGACGACAGCGCGCGGGGCTCGGTGGAGCGGTTCTTGGAGGAGAGCGAGGCGCGGTTCGGCGGCGCGTCGCGCGGTTGAACGGCCGCCCGCCTGCCGCGCGCGGCCCGTCCCCCCCCGCGGCCCGCTTCGTGCGCTATCGTCGTGCCCGTGGACGCTGTCATCTCCGTCGCTGGCCTCACGAAGACGTACGCCTCCGGCTTCGCCGCGCTCAAGAACGTGGACCTCGCCATCCGGAAGGGCGAGATCTTCGCGCTGCTCGGTCCGAACGGCGCCGGGAAGACGACGCTCATCAACATCATCTGCGGCATCGTCACACCGAGCGGCGGGCGCGTGCTCGCCGACGGTCACGACATCCAGCGCGACTACCGGGCCGCGCGCTCGAAGATCGGCCTCGTCCCGCAAGAGCTCACGACCGACGCCTTCGAGACGGTGTGGGCCACGGTCACCTTCAGCCGCGGCCTCTTCGGCCGGCCCCCCGACGCCATCTACGTCGAGAAGCTGCTGCGCGATCTGTCGCTGTGGGACAGGCGGAAGGACCGCATCATGACGCTGTCGGGGGGCATGAAGCGCCGGGTCATGATCGCGAAGGCGCTCTCGCACGAGCCGGAGATCCTGTTCCTCGACGAGCCGACGGCGGGCGTCGACGTCGAGCTGCGCCGGGACATGTGGGCCCTCGTGCGGCGCCTGCGGGGCAGCGGCGTCACGATCATCCTCACGACCCACTACATCGACGAGGCCGAAGAGATGGCGGACCGCATCGGCATCATCGCGAAGGGCGAGCTCATCCTCACCGAGGACAAGGCCACGCTCATGCGCAAGCTCGGCAAGCGGCAGCTCACGCTGAGCCTGCAGGAGCCGATGGCCGCGGTCCCCAAGGCACTCGCGGCCTGGCCCCTCGCGCTCAAGGCGCGGGGCAGCGAGCTTGAGTATACGTTCGACGCCAAGGACGGCCGCGCCGACGCCGACATCCCGGCGCTGCTGCGCAAGCTCGGCGAGCTCGGCATCGGGTTCAAGGACCTCAACACGCGGCAGAGCTCGCTCGAGGACATCTTCGTGGGTCTCGTGCACGACCGCGCCGAGGCGCGCCCGTGAGCGTCGCGGCCTTCAACCACCGCGGCGTCTGGGCCATCTATCGCTTCGAGATGGCGCGCTTCACGCGCACGCTGCTGCAGAGCGTTGTGACGCCCGTCGTCTCGACGTCGCTCTATTTCGTCGTGTTCGGGTCGGCCATCGGGGGGCGCATGTCGCGCGTAGACGGCGTTCCCTACGGCGCCTTCATCGTGCCGGGGCTCATCATGCTGTCGCTCTTCACGACGAGCATCTCGAACGCATCGTTCGGCATCTACTTCCCGAAGTTCACGGGCACGATCTACGAGCTGCTGTCGGCGCCCGTCTCCTTCTACGAGATGATCATCGGCTACGTCGGCGCGGCCGTCACGAAGTCGGTGCTGCTCGGCCTCATCATCCTCGCGACGTCGTCGGCCTTCGTGCCCGTGCAGATCCACCATCCGTTCGTCATGGCGGCGTTCCTGCTTCTGACGGCGACGACCTTCAGCCTGTTCGGCTTCGTCATCGGGATATGGGCGACGGGCTTCGAGCAGCTCCAGTTCATCCCGGCCCTCATCGTGACGCCGCTGACCTTCCTGGGCGGCGCCTTCTATTCGATCGACATGCTGCCGCCGACCTGGCGTACTGTCGCGCTCTTCAACCCGGTCGTCTACCTCATCAGCGGCTTCCGGTGGAGCTTCTACGGCATGGCCGACGTCGCCGTGGGCGTGAGCCTGGGGATGACCGCCGCCTTCTTGCTGGTGCTGCTGGCCATCGTGGGATGGATGTTCAAGACCGGGTACCGCCTGAAGAAATAGCGACGCCCGCCTCCGATTCCGGCCTCTCGGCCCTTGCCGCCGACCGATGCATCACCACCTTAAGGGAATGCCCGCCCCGGACCGCGCCATGATCTTCGACGTCGACGGCACGCTCGTCGACAGCAACGGTGCTCACGCGGCCGCTTGGGCCGAGGCGCTGCACGACTTCGGCATCGAACGCGACGTCGACGTGGTCCGGCCGCTCATCGGCATGGGCGGCGACAGATTGCTGCCTCGCCTGGCCGGCGTCACGGACGACAGCGAGCTCGGACGCCGCATCGTCGCCCGCCGCGCGCAGCGTTTCCGCGATACCTATCTCGACCACCTCTCGCCGTTCCCGTGCGTGCGCGAGCTGTTCGAGCGGCTGACGGAGGACGGCGTGCGCCTCGCCATCGCTAGCTCGGTGCCGCAGGACGAGCTCGAGGCGCTGCTCGAGGTGGCCAACGTGCGCGATTTCGTCGACCGCCGGACGTCGACCTCGGCTGGCGACGTCGACGCCTCGAAGCCCGATCTCGACGTCGTCCACGCCGCCCTGGCCCGCCTCGGCCTCCCGCCCGCCGCCGCGATCGTGGTGGGCGACACGCCCTACGACATCGAAGCCGCGCGGCGGGCCGATCTCGGCGCCATCGCCTTTCGCTCCGGCGGCTGGGCCGACCGCGAGCTCGCGGACGCCATCGCGATCTACGACGGGCCCCGGGAGATGCTGGCTGACTACGATTCCCGCCCGTGGGATTGGCCCGGCGCGCCCACGAGATTCGGCGCGGGCCAAAGGCGCGGCGGCGGCCGCCTCTTCGTTGCGGTAGAAGAAACGGATGGCTTCCAATCCGGCCGGCAAGTGGTCCTCGTACGCCCCCCAGCTCCGGAGCGTGATTCGCATCGCGGCGGCGTTCATGTTCACGCTCGCCGGCACGTCGAAG
>DATKFB010000493.1:0-6635 GCA_035544435.1 Polyangia bacterium | reverse complement strand
GGGACTGGGGTCTGCCCACGGCGGCGGCCGTGGGCTGGCTCGCGGCCGCGGGGCTCCCCGCGGCCGGCGTCGAGCTCGTCGCGTCGGGGGGCATTCGCGACGGCCTCGACGCCGCGCGCGCTCTCGCGCTCGGCGCGCGCGTCGCCGGCGTCGCTGCGCCCGCGCTGCGGGCCGTGCGCGCGGGCGGACGCGAGGCGGGGAGCGCGTTCCTCGCGCATGTCGTCGACGGCATCCGCGCGGTCGCGCTGCTCGCCGGCGTGCGGCGCGTGCGCGAGTTGCCGGCGGCGCCGCGCGTAATCACGGGCGAGCTCGCGCAGTGGCTCTCGCAGAGGCCGAAATGACCGCGCCCGCCCGCGGGTTCGGCCACGGCAAGATCATCCTCGTCGGCGAGCACGCCGTCGTGCACGGCCACGCCGCCATCGCGGCCGGCATCTCGGCCGGCGTCACCGTCGAAGCGACGCCAGGCGCGGGCCGACTGCGCGTCCCGGCGTGGGCGCTCGAGGCCGCCGTGGGCGACGGCACCGCCGTGGGCCGCGCGCTCGCCGCCGTGCTCGACCGCCTGGGCGCGCGCGACTTCGACTTCGCGGCCGACGCCCACATCCCGTCGCGCGCGGGCGTCGGCAGCTCTGCCGCGCTCGCGGTGGCGCTCGCGCGCGCGGCCGCGGCCGCGACGGGCCGGCGAGACGACGACGGCGCGCTCGTCGCCGCCGCCGTGTCCGACGCCGAGGCGGTCTTCCACGGCACGCCGTCCGGCATCGACGCGGCCGCAGCGACGAGCGGCGCCGCGGGGCGGTTTTCGCGCGCCGACGGCTGGCGGCGCATCCCCGTGCTGCAGACGATGACGATCTGCGTGGGTCTCTCTGGGCGACCGCGCGACACGGCGGCGCAGATCGCGGCCGTCGGGCGGCTGCGCGATCGACTGCCGGCCGCCGACGGCGTGCTCGCGCTCATGGGTCGGCTGGCCGAGGACGCTCAGGCGGCGCTCGCGTGCGGCGACATCGACGGCCTCGGGCGCATCCTCGACGCCGCGCACGGCTTGCTGGCGGCGCTGCGCCTGTCTTCGCCCGAGCTCGACGCGCTCGTGCACGACGCGCGCGCCGCGGGCGCCATCGGCGCCAAGCTCACGGGCGCGGGCGGCGGCGGCGCCGTGATCGCGCTCGCGCCGGGCCACGAGCGGGACGTGCTCGCGCGCTGGCGCGCCGCCGGCTTCGAGGGCTTCCTCGCCGAGATCGCCGCCACTCAGCCGTCGACGCGATCGCCGACGCAGCCGTCGATGCAGCCGGTGCGCGGGGAGCGGCGATGAGCGACGCGCGCGCCGCGACCGCGGTCGCCGGTACGAACATCGCGCTCGTGAAGTACTGGGGCAAGCGCGACGCCGCCCTCAACTTACCCGCCGCGGGCAGTCTCTCACTCACGCTTGAAGGCCTCGGTACGCGCACGACGGTGAGCTTCTCCGACGCGCTCGCCGCCGACCGACTCACGCTCGACGGCGCCCCCGCCGACTCGCGCGCGACGGCGCGCGCAGCCGCGTTCCTCGATCGCGTCCGCGCGCGCGCCGGACTGCGCGCGCGCGCCAACGTCACGAGCGACAACGACATGCCGACGGCGTCCGGGCTCGCGTCGTCGGCGTCGGGCTTCGCGGCGCTGGCGGTCGCCGCGACCCGCGCCGCGGGCCTCGCCGCCTCTCCCGCCGAGCTATCGGAGCTCGCGCGGCTCGGCTCGGGCTCGGCGGCGCGCTCGATCTTCGGGGGCTTCGTCGAGATGGCGCGCGGCGAGCGTGCCGACGGGCGAGACGCGATCGCGGCGCCCGTCGCCGGCGGCGACGCCTGGCACGACCTGCGGCTCGTCGTCGGCGTCACGAGCGAGGCGGCCAAGGCGATCGGCTCGACCGAGGCCATGGAGCGCACGGCGCGCACGTCGCCGTACTACGCGGCCTGGGTCGCGAGCGTCCCGGCCGACCTCGCCGAAGCGCGCGCCGCCGTCGCGGCCCGGGATCTGCCGCGCCTGGGCGCCCTCGCCGAGCGCAGCGCGCTGCGCATGCACGCCTGCGCCCTCGCGGCGGAGCCCGGCATCCTCTACTGGACACCCGGGACGCTGGCGGCGCTCGCGACGGTGCGCGGCCTGCGCGGGGAGGGCGTCGACGCCTTCTTCACGATCGACGCCGGGCCGCACGTCAAGGTGCTCTGCACCGCCGCCGACGCGCCCCGTGTCGCCGCAGCCCTCTTACGGACGCCGGGCGTTTTACGTACAGTGGTCGCCGCCCCAGGGAGAGGCGCGCACATCGTGGAGGCGGGTTGAAAACGTTGCAGGGGGAACCGATGGTGACGGCGCCGGGCAAGCTGATCTTGCTCGGTGAGTACGCCGTGCTCGACGGCTTCCCGGCAATCGTCGCGGCCGTGAACCGGCGCGCGTCCGGTCAGTTCGTGCCGGGCCGCTCGCCCGAGTCGGCGCTCGTCGACATCGCCGTGCGCCACGCCGGGGAGGCCCTCGGTCCCAACCGTTCGGCGCTGCCGCGCGGCTCCGTGCTCGTCGACACGGCGGCGTTCTCTCTCAACGGCACGAAGATGGGCATCGGGTCATCCGCGGCGACGGCGGCCGTCACCGTGGGCGCCGTCCTCGAGATGGCCGGCCTCTCGGTGAGGACCAGCACCGATCTCATCTTCGGCGTCGCGCTCGCCGCGCACCGCGAGGCACAAGGCGGCCTCGGCTCGGGCGCCGACGTCGCCGCGGCGGTTTATGGCGGCATGCTGCACTACACGCGCCCCGCCCGCGGCGCCGCGGAGGTGCGGCGTCTGCCGCCACTCGCGGGCGTAGAGCTGGTCGTCTTCGCGACCGGCACGCCCAGCTCGACCGTCGACCGCCTGAAAGCGGTGGCCGCCTTCGCGCAGGCGAGCCCAGAGGCGCACCGCGAGCTCCTGCACCCACTCGCCGAGGCCGTGACGCTCTTCGAGGCCGGCCTGTTCGCGCGCGACGCCGCCGAGATCGTCGCGGCGATCGGCGCGGCGCACGTCGGCATGGAGCGGCTGGGGCAGGCCGCCGGCGTCCCGATCGTGACGCCGCTCCTCGCGCACGCCGCGCTGCTCGCCGCCGAGGTGGGCGGGGCCGCCAAGCCGTCCGGCGCTGGCGGCGGTGACGTGGGCGTGGCCTTCCTGCCCGACCCCGAGGCGGCCGAAGAGTTCCGCGTGCGTGCGCGCGACGTGGGGCTTGGCATACTGGACCTATTCATGGACCCTACGGGCATCTCACGCACCTAATCACGCTCGTCAAAAGAGGCCGTCCCATGTCGCCAAAGTCGAAGGATTTAACGCTCTCGAGCGGCTCGCGCATCCCTGGCTTCTATCGCCTGACCGTCGCCGAGCGGCGCCACGTCCTGCGCCTGCGGACGGCTCTGTCCGAGGAGGACCTCGCGACGTGGGAGGGCGGCGGCCTCGACACGTCGACGGCCAACGAGGTCGTCGAGAACGTCGTGGGCGTGTACGCGCTGCCGCTCGGCGTCGCGCTCAACTTCCGCGTCAATGGCCAGGATTTCCTCGTGCCCATGGCGGTCGAGGAGCCGTCGGTGATCGCCGCTGCGTCGAACGCCGCCAAGATGGTGCGCGCAGGCGGCGGCTTCTCGGCCGACGCCGACGCGCCCGTCATGACGGCGCAGATCGAGATCGTGGGCGTGAGCGACCCGAACGACGCGCGCGCCCGTGTCGAGGCCGCCGCCGAGGAGCTGCTCGGGCTCGCGCACGCGGCGCTGCCCCGCCTCGCGGCGCGCGGCGGCGGCGCGCGCGCTCTCGAAGTGCGCGCCCTCCCTGGCCGCGTCATCGTGCACGTCCACATCGACTGCCGAGACGCCATGGGGGCCAACATGGTGAACACGGTCGCCGAGGCCCTCGCCGAGCGCGTCGCGGGGCTCGCGCGCGGGCGCGGCGGCCTGCGCATCCTCACGAACCTGTGCGACCGCCGGTGCGTGCGTGTTCGCGCGCGCGTGCCCGCGGCGGTCCTCGCGACGGCGCACATGGGCGGCGAGGCCGTGCGCGACGGGATCGTCGCCGCCTCGTGCTTCGCCGAGGACGATCCCTACCGCGCCGCCACCCACAACAAGGGCATCATGAACGGCGTCGACGCGGTCGTCATCGCGACAGGCAACGACTGGCGTGGCGTCGAGGCGGGCGCGCACGCCTTCGCGGCTACGAGCGGACGCTACCGTCCGCTCGCGACCTGGCGGCAAGACAGTGGCGCGGCCGGCGATCTCTTGGGCACGCTCGAGATGCCCATGGCCGTGGGGACCGTGGGCGGCACGCTGCTGGCGCACGCCGGCGCGCGCCTCGCCCAACGCTTGCTCGGCGTGACCTCGGCCACGACGCTGGGCATGGTCATCGGCGCGGCCGGGCTCGCCTCGAACCTCGCGGCGCTGCGCGCGCTCGCGACCGAGGGCATCCAGCGCGGACACATGGCGCTGCACAAGCGCTCCGTCGCCGCCGCGGAGCGCGCCGCCGCGGAGCGCGCCGTGGCCGAACGCGCCGCCGCCGCGCGCGCCGTGGCCGAACGCGCCGCGGCGAAGCGCATCGAGCGTCCCAAACCGAGCGGCCCCGGCGTGCTAAAAGGGACCGCTCCATGATTCGTCAAGTGCTGCGCGACGGTCGAGACGCGGGCTCGGGAGACGCCTCGCGCAAACCCGGCAAGCCCGTCATGTCGGTCGCTCGCCCGCCCGTGCCGTGGCTAGACCCGCCCGCCGGACCGTGGTCCGTGGAGCGCGCTTACCAGTACTGCGAAGAGTTCGCGCGCGCGCACACCGAGAGCTTCCCGGTGGCTTCGCGCTTCGTGCCCGCCGAGATACGCCCGCACCTCATCGCGCTCTACGCGTTCGCGCGCAGCGCCGACGACTTCGCCGACGAGCCGCAATACGAAGGCCGCCGCATTGAGGCGCTCGACCGCTGGGAGGACGAGCTCGGGCGCGCCTGCCACGGCGAGGCCACGCACCCGGTGTTCATCGCGCTCGCCGACACGATCGAGCAGCGCGACCTGCCGATCCCGCCGCTCGAGGACATGCTCTCCGCCTTCCGCGCCGACCTCGAGGTGCGGCGCTACGCAACGTTTTCGTCGCTGCGCGCGTATACGTCGCGCTCGGCGGATCCCGTGGGGCGGCTCTTGCTGCCGCTCTTCGGCTACCGGCAGCCCGAGCTCGTGCGCTACGCCGACGAGATCTCGACGGCGCTCCAGCTCACGAACTTCTGGCAGGACGTCGCCGCTGACGCCGCGCGCGACCACATCTACGTGCCCGCCGAGGACCTGCACTTCTTCGGCGTGAGCGAGGCCGAGATCAAGGCGCTCAAGCCCACGCGCGGCCTGCGCGATCTGCTGCGCTATCAGGTGGCGCGCACGCGCGCTCTCTACGAGCGGGGCCGCCCGCTGCTCAGCCTGCTCGGCAGCGACCTGCGCATGGAGCTCACGCTGATCTGGCTCGTGGGCACGACGATCCTCGACAAGATCGAGGACGCCGACTACGACGTCTTCACGCAGCGCCCGCAGATCCGCCGCCGCGACAAGGCCGTCATCATGGCGCGCGCCGCGAAGGGCTGGGCGTCGCACATGGATCTCGCCGCGCTCAAGGCGCTCTGGCCAAAGTGAGCTGACGGCGACTCACTCGTCACTCTTGGGCGGCGAGCGGAGCTTTTCGAGGCGCTCCTTGATGGCGCGCTCGCGGCCCGAGTCGGTGGGGGCGTAGTAGCGGCGGCCGCGCAGCGCCTCCGGGAGGTACTCCTCGCGCACGTAGTGGCCGACGACGTCATTGGTGAAGTCGTGGGGGTAGCGGTACTCGGCGCCCCAGCCGAGATCCTTGCCGAGCTTCGTGGCGGCGTTGCGCAGGTGCGCGGGGACGGGCAGCGCGCCGTGGGCATCGACGTCGGCCTTCGCGGCGGCGTAGGCCGTGACCGCCGTGTTGCTCTTGGCCGCCGTCGCGAGGTAGAGCACCGCCTGCGTCATGGGCAGCAGGCCCTCGGGCAGGCCCACGAAGCGGAACGCCTCGAGCGCCGCGACCGCCACCTGTAGCGCCTGCACGTCCGCGACGCCGACGTCCTCGGCCGCGAAGATCACCATGCGCCGCAAGACGAAGAGCGGGTCTTCGCCCGCCTCGAGCATGCGCGCCATCCAGTACAAAGCGGCGTCCGGGTCGGTGCCGCGCAGGCTCTTGATGAAGGCCGAGACGACGCCGTAGTGCTCGTCGCCGGCCTTGTCATAGAGGATCGTGCGCCTCTGCAGAGCCTCCTCGACGACCGCCGTCGTGAGGAGCGCGCGCCCGCCCGCGTCGGGCGCGGCGATCGCGGCGGCCGCATCGAGGGTCGCGAGCGCGCGCCGCGCGTCGCCCCGCGACTCGCGCGCGATGAGCTCACGGATGTCGTCGGGCACGTCGAGCGGCCGGCCGCCGAGGCCGCGCTCTTCGTCGGCGAGCGCGCGATCGACGACGAGCCGCAGGTCGGCGGGCGTGAGCGCCTTGAGCACGACGACCTTGGCGCGCGAGAGGAGAGCGGCGTTGACCTCGAACGACGGGTTCTCAGTCGTCGCGCCCACAAGCACGACCGTGCCCGCCTCGACGTGAGGCAGGAGCGCGTCCTGCTGGGCCTTGTTGAATCGGTGGATCTCGTCGACGA
>DATKFB010000492.1:0-12352 GCA_035544435.1 Polyangia bacterium | reverse complement strand
GCGTGCGCGAGGAGGACTGGGTCGGAGCCGAGGCCGCGTTCGCCAAGGCGGTGCGCGCGCTCCGGAAAAACACCCCTGAGCAGCTCGCGGCCCGCTACATGCTCGCCCTCGCGCGCGAGAACCAGTCGAAGTGGAGCGACGCCGGGACCCTCTTCGAGGACCTCTATACGGCCTACCCCAAGCTCGCCGCCTATCACGCGTACCACGCGGCCCGCTGCCGCCTGCGACGCGGTGACGCGCCCGGAGCGATGACCTGGGTCGAGCGCGTCCCCGCCGGGACGGTGCCGGAGGCTGAGGCGGCGCTCGTGCGCATCGACGGGCTGCGGGCGATGTCGCGCTGGGACGAGGTCGAGCTTGCCCTCGATGCGTACCTCTCGCGTTTCCCGGGCGGGCCGCGGCGCGCCGAGGTGCTCTTCAAGCGCGCCGAGGCGCTCGAGCGGACCGGCGACGCGTCGCCCGACGGCGCGGCCGGGGTCCTGGCCGACGCGACGGCGCTCTATCGGCGCGTGTGGGCGGAGGCGCCCCTCGAGGCCTGGTCCGATCGCGCGGCCGAGCGGCTCGAGGCCCTCGCGGCAACGCTGGCCGCGCCCGAGGCGAAGCTCGTGCGCACCCACACGGCCGGCGAGTGGGTCACGCGCGGCATGAGCTACTTCGACCACAACCGCAACGTCGAGTCGGAGCAAGCCTTCGCGACGGCGCTCGCGGCGCCCGGCCTCGACCGTGATCTCGAGTGCCGGGCGCGCTTCCACCGCGCCCAGTCGGTCTGGAAGCAGCGCCAGCGCCCGCGCGCGGCGCCGCTCTTCGACGAGGCCGACGGCGCCTGCTTCCGCGCCGGGAACCGCGACCTGCACGCGAAGGCGCTCTACCAGGGCGCCCGCTGTTACGCTTCGTCTGGAGAGCGCGACCGGGCGCTCGCGCTCTATGCGCGCGTCGAAAGCGAGCACGGCGACCACAGCTACGCCGACGACGCCCGCCTGCGGCAAGCCGAGCTCGCCAGCGACGCGGGCGACGACGCGACGGCCGTCGCAATCCTCGCCGAGGTGCCGAAGCGGTACCCCAAGGGTGATCTGCTCAACGAGGCGCTCTGGCGGCTCGCCTTCACGGCCTTCCGGGCCGGCAAGGACGACGAGGCGCTCCGCTGGCTCGACGAGAACCTGCGCCTCGTCCCGCACGAGGAGATCTGGTACGCCGAGGGCCGGGCGCTCTACTGGAAGGCGCGCGTCCTCGAACGGCAGGGGAAGCCGACGGACGCGCGCGCCACCTACGAACACGCCGTGCGCGAGTATCCGCTGTCGGTGTACGCCTTGCTCGGGCTGACACGGCTGCGCACGATCGACGCCGACGCCGAGAAGGCGCTCGTGACGTCCCTGCGCGCGGGCATCCACGACGTGCCGGCGTGGACGTTCGCCGCGCGGCCTCTCTTCGGCGATGCGGCGTTCCTGCGCGCCGTCGACCTCGCGCGCATGGGCCAAGGCGGCGACGCGCGGCGCGAGCTCGCGAAGCTCGGCCTCGCGACCTCGGCCGACAAGCACGTGGGCGTGCGCGGCGAAGGCGCCGAGGACGAGGACCTGCTGTGGATCACGGCGATCCTGCTCGATCGCGGCGGCTCGTGGGCGGCCTCGCACTCCATCCCGCGCTACGGCCTGACGCGCTACCGCCTCGTGTACCCGCAGGCGCTCGGCGAGGCGAAGTGGAAGATCTCCTACCCGCGCGCCTTCCCCGCGCTCGTGGCCAAGAACGCCAAGGCCAACCAGCTGCCCGAGTGGCTCGAGCTCGCCATCATGCGCGAGGAGAGCGCCTTTTCGCCGCGCATCGAGTCGTTCGCGAACGCCATCGGCCTCACGCAGATGATCATCAAGACCGCCAAGCGCTTCGCGAACGGCGACAAGGTCACGCGCGATCTCCTCCTCGACCCGACGAAGAACGTCGAGATCGGGGCGCGCTTCCTCGGGTTCCTGTGGAAGCACTTCAACGCCGTCCCGCCGCTCACGATCGCGGGCTACAACGCGGGCGAGGCGGCCGTCGAGCGCTGGCTCGCCGAGCGCGGGAACCTCGCCATGGACGAGTTCATGGAGACCATCCCCTACGACGAGACGCGGAACTACACGAAGCGCGTGCTCGCCTCGTACTTCGCCTACTCTTGGCTCTACGGCGAGGCGCCCGTGCCCACCGTCCCGCTCGCGGTGGAGCGCCCAGCCGGCGCCGAGAAGAAGATCCTGCCCGCGTCGACGAGCCCCGCCGCGGCGACGCCTTAGGCCTATTTTCGTCTTGCGTCGCGCGGGGGCCGCGGCCGGCGACGCGGACGGCGTTGGAGCTGCATTGGGCCGACCCGCACCTGCGCCCCGAGTTTCGACCATCGAACCCTGGTACCGTACTGTCGATGTCACCGCCTCGGGCGCTGGCGACGGCGTTCATCATCCTCGCGGGGCTCGTGGCCTGCGCGCATGACCGAAGTCGGCTCGAGGCCACGGAGCTCCGTCGACGCAACCCCAGGACGCTGCTCCTCTATCTAGAACCCAACGAACAGTTCGACGCGCATCAGGCGTCGGGCCTGGCGCTTATGCTCTCACCGGCCGGGGCCGGCTTGGGGACGCTCGCGGAAGGGGAGCGTTTCGCTCGAGAAAGGGCGATTGAGGACCCGTCGTTTCGTATCGGCGAGGGGCTCGCCGATGCGCTGTCTCGATCCTACGGCCTCGACCGCGTCACCGCGACGCAAGACTCACCGGCGGGCGCCGCAGTCCCAGTTAAGCGACATCCGCGTGCCGGAGCCGATCTCATCCTCGACGTGAGGACGACGACGTGGGGCATCGGGTTCGCTCGTTCGCAGCGCTTGGGGCGCTATGCCGCCCATCTCCAGATGGAGGCGATTCTGACCGATATTCGAGACGGCAAGGTGTTGGCGCGAGGCACATGCGTGGGCGACGATCCACGGACTTTCGACGGACACCGTTACGACGACCTCGTCGCAAACGACGCCGCGTTGGTCAAGCACGAGCTCGCCTGGGCCGGTGACCGTTGCGGCCGGATCTTGCGCGCGAAGGTGTTCTCCATTCCACTCGACGAACACGCGCCGAGCGGGTCCTAGCAAAAACGCCGGGACCGCCCCCCCTGTCGCGACCCTTCGGTCGCGACAAGGGCTCATTTCTTCTTCTTGCGCCCGCCGAAGAGACCGGTCTTCTCGGGCGCGACCTGCTCGCCTCCCGCCTGGGCGTACGCGCGCAGGTGCTGCTCCTCCTCCGCAGAGAGCGCCTTGGGGACGACGAGCTTGAGGTGCGCGACGATGTCGCCGTTGCCGCGGCCTTCAAGGCGCGGCATGCCCTGGCCGCGCAAGGTCACCGTGTCTCCCGGCTGCGAGCCGGCGCGCACGTCGATCTCGGACTCGCCCGACAACGTCGGCACGCTGACGCGCGCGCCGAGGGCGAGCTGGGGGAAGCTCACGTTGATCTCGGCGTGCAGGTCCGCGCCGTCGCGCTCGAAGCGGTCGTCCTCGGCGACGCGCAGCACGACGTAGAGGTTCCCCGTAGGACCGCCGCGCGGGCCCGCCTCGCCGCGCCCCGCGAGGCGCAGCGTCGAGCCGTCCTCGACGCCCGCCGGGATCGTCACCTGCAGCGTCTCCTCTTGCGCCTCGAAGCCCGCGCCCTCGCAGATCGGGCACGGCTTGCGGATGACGCGGCCATCGCCCCGGCACACGGGGCAGGTGGTCTGGATCATGAGGAAGCCCTGCGAGTGCATGACCTGCCCGCGCCCGCCGCACTGCTGGCACACCTCCGGCTCGGTTCCGGGCGCGGCGCCGCTGCCGCTGCAAGTGGCGCACGGCACGCGGCGCGTGACCTTGACGTCCTTCTTCGCGCCCGTAGCGGCCTCGAGCAGCGTAAGGACGATCTGCGTCTCGACGTCGGCGCCCCGCGCGGGGCCGCGCCGCCCGCCGCCCCGCTGGCCGAAGATGTCGCCGAAAATGTCGCCGAAGGCCGAAAAGATGTCGCCCACGTCGCCGAAGCCCTGGCCCATGCGCGCGCCCGGTCCGGCGTGGCCGAAGCGATCGTAAAGCTGCCTCTTCTCGGGATCGCAGAGCACCTGATAGGCCTCGGAGGCCTCCTTGAACTTGGCCTCCGCCTCGTGGTTGCCCGGGTTGCGGTCGGGGTGCAGCTCCATGGCGAGCTTGCGGTAGGCGCGCTTGAGCTCGGCGGCGTCCGCGCCACGCGCGACGCCGAGAACGTCGTAGTAGTCCCTTTTCTCTGACACGTCGGCTGGACAACCTATGAAGGCGGAGGGGGCGTGTCAAATGCCGTGCCGGGGCCGTGGCGCGGTCTGTTAGGCTTTCCGTCCATGAAACACAGTCCCGGCTTCCTGGCCATCGTCGCCGACGCCAAGACGCGCGTCGCCGAATGCACGATCGCCGACGTCAAGGCGCGGCTCGAGCGCGGCGAGCCTTTCCACTTCCTGGACGTGCGCGAGGACGCCGAGTGGGCCGTGGATCGCGCCGCCGGCGCGCGTCACCTCGGGCGCGGCGTCCTCGAGCGCGACATCGAGACGCTCATCCCCGACAAAGCCGCGCCCATCGTCGTCTATTGTGGCGGCGGCTTTCGCTCGGCGCTCGCGGCCGACAATCTGGGGAAGATGGGCTACGCGAACGTCGTCTCCATGGACGGCGGCATCCGCGCCTGGCGCGAGGCCGGCTACCCCATCGAGAGGGGCTAGCCAGATGGCCGACGGCCGGCATTTCCCCGACGATCCCAAGCCCTGGAAGGTGCTCGCGCGCGAGTACCTGTCGCGCAAGTTCTGGTACACGGTACGCGTCGACAAGGTCGAGCTGCCGAACGGCACCGTCATCCCGGAGTACTGGGTCAACGAGTACGTGCCGTGGGTCAACGTCGTCGCCGTGACGGCGGACGACGAGGTGCTGCTCATCCGCCAGTACCGCCACGGGCTCGGCGAGGTCCACTTCGAGATCCCGGCGGGCACGACCGACCCGGGCGAGACCTCCCTCGAGGCGGCGGCCAAGCGTGAGCTCCTCGAGGAGACCGGCTATGGCGGAGGCCGCTGGTCGCCGCTCATCACGCTGTCGGCAAACCCGGCGCTGCAGAACAACCTGGCGTACACCTTCCTCGCCGAGGGCGTCGTGCGCACGGGCGAGGCCGACCCGGGCGCCGACGAGGACCTGCGGCTGCACCCGGTGTCGATCGGCGACCTCGAGAGGCTGCTCGACGAGGGCGCGTTCATTCAGGCGCTGCACACGGCGCCGCTCCTCAAATACCTGCTGCAGCGGCGCAGGCGGGAGGGCGCGCGCTGATGCCGATGCCCGACGAGATCGTTGGCCTCCTGCGCTCGAAGATCACGCTCAAGTGGCCCGACGGCCACGAGACGATCTATCCGGCGCGCCACCTGCGGCTCGCCTGTCGCTGCGCCGGGTGCGTCGAGGAGACGTCGGGAGCTGCGCTGCTCGACCCCGCGGCCGTGCCCGAGACCATCCGCGCCAAGGGCATCGAGCTCGTGGGGCGGTACGCCATCCAGATCGAGTGGAGCGACGGCCACTCCACGGGTATCTACAACTTTCGAGATCTGCGCGCGAACTGCCCCTGCCCGGCCTGCGCCGCCGAGCGCGCCGCCGGCAGGGCGCCGCAATAGGCGCGGCGGCGGCGCCGCGTTAACCGACGTCGAGCGGCGCGCGGCGAAAGTACCCGCGCAAGGCGTTGAGCTGCCGCAGCACGAACGGGCGGCTCACGAGGCGGCGCTCGAGGGCGAGCTTGCCCGGGAAGTCGAGCAGCGTGAGGCCGATGATCATCGTGAGGATGCCCTGCCCCGGCACGCCCGGCAGCGCCATGACAGCACCCAGGAGCAGCAGCACGAGACCGGCGAGGTTCTTGCCCACGCGCGCGAGCGCGCGCAGCGGCGGAGGGTGGTGCGCGAGGAACGAGGCGGGCGCGCCTTCCTTGAAGCGGTCGGCCGGCCAGCTCACGACGACGGCGGCGGCGATGGCGATGCTCGCGACGGCGAGACCGAGCGACAGTGCGATCCCCCACCACAGGCCGCCGCTCCTGCCGGCGACCGCCACTCGCGTCGCCACGTGTCGGAGCCAGTCAGCCACGCCCCAATCTTTCACGCCGGCGCGCTCGTCGCCAGTCCACCTGCTACGCTGACGCCATCGACATCCAGGTCGCACAGAGCATCACCGAGGTGGCCGCGCCCGCGTGGGACTCGCTCGCGGGCGAGGATGATCCGTTCCTCGAGCACGCCTTCCTCGCGACGCTCGAGGCCTCGGAGAGCGTGGGGGCTCGCGCGGGCTGCGAGCCCCGCTTCGTTCTCGCGCGTCACGGGGGGCGCCTCGTGGGCGCCGTGCCGCTGTACCTGAAGACGAACAGCTACGGCGAGTTCATCTTCGATTGGGGCTGGGCCGACGCCGCCGAGCGCGCGGGGCTGCGCTACTACCCGAAGCTCGTGGCCGCCATCCCCTTCACGCCCGCGACGGGACGGCGCTTGCCCGTGCTGCTCTCCGAGGGCGCCCCGCCCGTGGGCGAGATCGTCGCCGCGCTGCTCGCTGGGGTGCGCGAGGTCGCCCGGGAGGAGCGCGCCTCGTCGATGCACTTCCTGTTCTGCACCGAGGAAGAGAAGGCGACGCTCGCACGGCACGACTACCTGCCGCGCCTCAGCCTGCAATTTCACTGGCACAACCGCGTGCCCCGCCCCTTCGAGAGCTTCGACGACTACCTCTCGACGTTCCGCTCGCGCAACCGCAAGCAGGTACGCAAGGAGCGCCAGGGCGCGGCGGCCCACGGCCTGCGCTTCCGCGTCGCCACGGGCGCCGAGCTCGACGACCGCGACTGGACGGCGCTGCACCACTTCTACATCACGAACGTGCGGCGCCACCACGGCACCGCCTACCTGCGGCCCGCCTTCTTCGAGATCGCGCGCGAGACCCTGGCCCATCGCCTGGTCTCCACCCTCGCCTACCGGGGCGCCGAGCCGGTCGCGGGCACGGTGAACTTCGAGAAGGGCCGCCATCTCTACGGCCGCTACTGGGGCTGCCTCGCCGACTACGAGATGCTCCACTTCGAGCTCTGCTACTACCAGCTCATAGAGCGCGCCATCGCGCGCGGCTGCACGCTGTTCGAGGCGGGCGCCCAGGGCGAGCACAAGCTCAAGCGCGGCTTGGCGCCAGCCTTCACGCACAGCGCGCACTTCATCGGCCACCCCGGCCTACGCGGCGCCATCGCGTCGTTCGTCGAGCGAGAGGCCCTTGCTGTCGAGGAGGGCCTGCGCGAATACGCCGAACACACCCCGTTCCGCGACGCCGACGGCGACGACGGGCGAGCGTAGCGTTGCTACGCGGAGCGAGGGGCACCGGGGTCCGCGAGCGGCAGCGAGCCGGACCCCGTCGAAAAAACGAGCTTGCCGTCGACGAGGTCGACGCGGACATTGCCGCCACCCGCGAGCTTCCCGAACAGGAGCTCATCGGTGAGCGGGCGCTTGACCTCGTCCTGGATGACGCGCGCGAGCGGCCGCGCGCCGTTCATGGGGTCGTAGCCCTTCTCGGCCAAGTAACTGCGTGCATGAGGCGTTAGCACTATAGATACCTTGCGCTCGCCGAGCTGCTCCCTGAGCTCGCCCACGAACTTGTCGACGATCTGACCCATGACGCTCGGATCGAGCGGCTGGAAGTCGACCTTGGCGTCGAGCCGGTTGCGGAACTCGGGCGAGAACATGCGCTTGAAGGCCTCGTCGGTGTCGCCGAACTGGGTGCCGCCGACGCCGCCGAAGCCCGGCAGGCGCTTCGACAGCTCGCGCGCGCCCACGTTGCTCGTCATGATGAGGATGACGTGGCGGAAGTCCGACTTGCGCCCGTTGTTGTCGGTGAGCGCGCCGTGGTCCATGACCTGGAGCAGCAGGTTGAACAGGTCCGGGTGCGCCTTCTCGATCTCGTCGAGCAGCAGGACCGTGTGCGGCGACTGATGGATGGCATCCGTGAGCAGGCCACCCTGGTCGAAGCCGACGTAGCCGGGAGGCGCGCCAATGAGGCGCGACACCGTGTGGCGCTCCATGTACTCGGACATGTCGAAGCGCACGAACGAGACGCCCAGCGTCTCGGCGAGCTGCTTGGCGAGCTCCGTCTTGCCGACGCCCGTGGGACCCGCGAACAAAAAAGCCCCGATCGGCCTTTGTGGCAGGCCGAGCCCCGCGCGGTTCATCTTGATGGCCTGCGCGACGCGCTCGACGGCGCGGTCCTGGCCGAAGATCTTGGCCTTGAGGTCGGCCTCGAGACGCAAAAGGCGCTCGCGATCGTCCGAGGCCACGCGCTTCGGGGGAATGCGCGCCATGGTCGCGATGACGCTCTCGATCTGCCGGCTGCTCACGACGCGCGTCTTCTTCTTGGCGACGGCCGCGCCGGCGCCCCGCGCCCGCGCGCGTCCCGCTCGCGCGGGCCTGGCGAGGTCCTTGATCTTGAGGGCCGCGCCCGCCTCGTCGATGAGATCGATGGCCTTGTCGGGCAGGCGGCGATCGTGCAGGTAGCGCGACGACAGCTCGGCCGCCGCGCGCAGCGCCTTGTCGGTGTAGGTGACGCCGTGGAACTCCTCGTACTTGGACCGCAGCCCCTTGAGGACCTTGATCGTCTCGGCGATCGACGGCTCTTCGACCTCGATCGACTGGAAACGGCGTGCGAGGGCGCGGTCCTTCTCGATGTAGCTGCGGTACTCCTTGTGCGTCGTCGTGCCGATGCAGCGCAGCTTGCCGTTGGCGAGCGCCGGCTTGATGAGGTTCGAGGCGTCCATGGCGCCGCCCGAGGCGGCGCCGGCCCCCACGATCGTGTGCAGCTCGTCGATGAAGACGATCGAGCCCTCTTTCTCGGCGAGGGCCTTGAGCACGGCCTTGAAGCGCTCCTCGAAGTCGCCGCGGTAGCGCGTCCCCGCCACCATGGCGCCCATGTCGAGGGCGTAGATCGTCGCGCCCTTGAGGGCAGCCGGGGCTTCGCCGAGCTCGATGCGCCGCGCCAGTCCCTCGACGATGGCGGTCTTGCCGACGCCCGCGTCGCCCACGAAGAGCGGGTTGTTCTTGCGGCGCCGAGCCAGCACGTGCAGCGCGCGCTCGACCTGCGGTCCGCGCCCGATGAGGGGATCGATCTCTCCGGCGCGCGCGCGCTCGTTGAGGTTGACGGCGAAGGCCTCGAGCGGATCGACCGGGACCTCGTCCTCGTCGTCGTCCGCGGCCGGTCGGCCCGCGCCCCCGTCGCCCGCGGGCGTCGTCTTCGCGGGAAGCAGCTTCGAGATGCCGTGGGAGATGTAGCTCACGACGTCGAGGCGCGTGATGCCCTCCTCCTTCAAGAAGGTCACGGCCTGGGAGTCGGGCTCGGACATGAGCGCGACGAGCACGTTCGTGCCGTTCGCCTCGCTGCGGCCCGCGCCGAGCACGTGGTTGACGGCGCGCTGGATGACGCGCGCGAAGCCCAGCGTGGGCTGCGCGCGCTCGCGCTCGTCCTCGGGGAGGGCGGTGACCTCTTTGTCGAGGTACGCCTCGAGCTTCCCGCGCAGGCGCGGCACGTTCCCGCCGCAGTGCTTGACGACGTCCGCCGTCTTCTCGTCGGCGAGCAGCGCGAGCAGCAGGTGCTCGAGGCCCGAGAACTCGTGGCCACGCGTCGTGGCGTCGTCGAGGGCTTGCCGGATGGCGGTCTCCAGTTCGGGGCTCAGCATGACTTCAACCGTCCCATCGCCGATTCAGTGTTCGACATTCAACATTCCTCACTCTTGCGCACGGAGGCCTGCAGCGGCATCTCGTGCTCGCGCGCGAACTGCACGACCTGATGGGCCTTCGTCTCGGCGACGTCGAAGGGGAAGACGCCCGCGACGCCCACGCCCTTGGTGTGGACGTGCAGCATGATCTGGCGCGCGGCCGTCGCGTCGTGCTTGAAGTACCGCATGAGCACGAAGACGACGAACTCCTGAGTCGTGTAGTCGTCGTTGTGAAGCAACACCTCGTACAGGCGGGGCCGCTCGACCTTCTCTTTCTCGATGGTCTTGAGGTCACCCTTGGTCTTCTCCAGCGTGCCAGGAGCGTCGCGATCGTCGGGGCGTTTGGGCATATCGACTCGTCGACGATCCTAGCGCACTCTTCGGCCCGCACAAGTCAGCCGAGGCGGGCGAGGGTCCACGCCGCGGCCTCCCGCACCGTCGGGCTCGGGTCGGACAGGAGCTTCTCGGCGACGGGTCGCGCCTCGCGGTCGCGGGTCGCGCCCATGGCATAGAGGGCGTTTCGACGGAGGCCGTCGTATTGGGCGCGCGCGAGGGCCGTGCCGGCGGACAGGCGGTCGAAGTCGGCGCGCGGCAAGCCGGCGAGCTCGGCGGGCGTCAGGCTCGCGACGGGCCGCGGCGCGAAGCGCGCGTCGCCCTCGGGCAGCGCACCGCGGTTGAAGGGGCAGACGTCCTGACAGACGTCGCAGCCAAAGACGCGCCCGCGGAACGCGCGCCGCAGGCGCTCGGGCACGTCACCGTGGTTCTCGATGGTCTGATAGGCGAGGCAGCGACGCGCGTCGACGACGCCGGGCGACGGGAAAGCCTGCGTGGGGCAAGCGCGTAGGCACGACGTGCAGTCGCCGCAGCGGTCGTCGTGGGGCGCGTCGTAGGCGTCGACCTCGCGGTCGACGAACATCACCGACAGCGTGAGCCACGAGCCCCAGCGCGGGTTGATGAGACAACCGTTCTTGCCGATCCAGCCCAGGCCGGCGCGGGCCGCCCAGACCTTCTCCATGGCGACGCCCGTGTCGACGCAGGCGTAGGTCTCGACACCCGGCGCGAGCCCGAAGAGGCGGCGGCGCAGCGCCTTCATGCCGTCGCGGTGCGCATAGTGGTAGTCGCGTCCGCGCGCGTAGCGCGCCACGGGCGAGCGCGGCGACGCAACGGCGCCCCCCCGGTGGTAACCGATCGCGAGGGCGATCACCGTCTTGGCGCCCGGCAGCACGCGGCGCGGGTCGAGCCGCTCGTCGAGGCGGCGGCCCATCCAGTCCATGTCGGCGGCGTGCCCCGCGGCGAGCCAGGCCGCGAGCGGTCCCGGATCGAGGGCGTCGGCGCGGGCGAGCCCCACGAGCGCGAAGCGAGACGCGAGCGCCGCCGCACGCACGGCGCCGGCGTCGAGCGTCGTCGCCGCGGCCTTGTCGTTCACAGGCCCAGCCTAGCTCGCCGCGAGTGCCATGACTTGATCGAGCTGGCGGCGTAGACGCGGCATGACGACCTTGGCGTTCTTGTCGGCCTCGGCGTAGGCCTCTTCGAGCATGCGCAGGCCGTCGGCCCGCCGCCCAGTGCGGATGGCCGACAACGCCTTCCACTCCATGATCTCGATGATATCGGCGGCCTGGAGCGGGAAGGCGCGGCCGTGCGCGATGAGCGTATCGAACTCGTCGTCGGAGGCGCCGCGCACCCAAAGAGCGACGCCCTCGAGCTGCGCCTTGCCGTCGGAGGGCAGCGCCGAGTCCGCCCCGCCCTCCGCCTGGATCTCGGCCTGCTTCTTCATGATACGCTCGACCGTCGAACGCGCGCCGTCGAGGTCGCCGCGGTAGGCCTTGCTGCGCGCGAGCAGGACCTCCGAGTAGGCGACGCGCGGTGACTTCTCGCCCTGGATCATCGTGTAGAGTTCGGCGGCCCGCTGCGCGAGCGGCTCGGCGTCGTCGGGCCGGCCAACGTAGAACATGACCTCGCCCAGATCCTTCGTCGCGAGGCTCTCGAGCATGGGGAAGCCGTACTCGCGCGTGATCTGGATCGAGCGGCGATAGTCGGCGACGAGCTCGTCGACCCGCCCCAGCAGGAAGTAGAGCAGGCCGCGGTTGAGGCAGTTCCACGACAGGAGCATGGCGTCGTTGTGCTCGTCGCCGACGACCTGGATGCGCTCCGAGACACGGAGCGCCTCGTCGAACTGTCCGAGGTTCGTGTGGGCGAAGCAGATCATGATGAGGCTCTGCGTGAGCGCCTCGTAGCCATCGTCGCCGAGCGGCGCCGCGGCGTCGACGGCCCGCGTGAGGAGCTCGAGGGCGGGCCGCAGCTCGTCGGCGCGATAGGGCGTGCGACCGAGCGCCATGAGCATGCGAGCGTTCACGCTCGGCGGCAGCGTCTCGCTCTTCGCGAGGGCCTCCGCCTCCGCCGTGAGCGCGGCCGACTGCTTCCACAGGTTCAGCCAGTCGAGCACGATGGCCTGGTCGAGCATGAGCTCGATCTCGGCGAGCCGCGCGCTCACCTTGTGCGCCCTCGTGCGCGCGATCTCGAAGTCCTTGGAGGCGTCCTCGTGGCGCCCGAGGCGGAACCGCATGAGGGCCCGGCCGCGCGAGGCCGCGATCTGGCCTTCCTCGTCCGTCTCGGGCAGGTTCTCGAGCGCGTTC
>DATKFB010000491.1:0-2907 GCA_035544435.1 Polyangia bacterium | reverse complement strand
CAGACCAACATCAAGCGCCTGCGTCAGGAAGAGTTCGACTTCGAGCTCGACACAGACAAGCCGTACCGGAACTTCCAGGAGCGCGTCAACGTCCACAAGCAGGAGCTCATGACGTTGCTCAAGAAGCTGCGCGCCGAGGGCAAGCGCATCCACGCCTACGGCGCGTCGACGAAGGGCAACACGATCCTACAGTGGTGCGGGATCGACAGCCGGCTCGTCGACGTCGCGGCCGACCGCAACCCGGACAAGTTCGGGGCGCGCACGCTCGGCTCCGACATCCCCATCGTGAGCGAGGAGGAGTCGCGCAAAGCGAAGCCGGACTACTACCTCGTGCTGCCCTGGCACTTCCGCGACGAGTTCGTCGAGCGCGAGAAGGCACTGCTCGCCGCCGGCGTCGGCATGATCTTCCCGCTGCCGACGATCGAGATCGTCAGGGGCACGGGCAAGTAGCCGGCGCATGAAGAAGGCCCTCGTCTTCGGCGCGAACGGCCAGGATGGTCCTTACCTCATCGAGTCGTTGCGCGGCCGCGGCGTCGAGGCCGTCGGCTATTCGCGCTCAGGGCCCTGGGCGCGCCTCGACGTCGCCGATCGCGCGGCCGTCGAGGCGGCCGTGGCGGCCGAGCGGCCCGACGGCGTGTTCCACCTCGCGGCGCGCTCGACGACGCGCCACGAGGCGCTCTACGACAATCACGCCGCGATCTCGACGGGCAGCCTCAACGTCCTCGAGGCCGTGCGCGCCCACGCCCCCGAGGCGCGCGTCTTCATCGCGGGCTCGGCCGTCCAGTTTCACAACACCGGGCTGCCCATCGACGAGGACGCCCCCTTCGAGGCCTCGAGCGCCTACGCCGTGGCGCGCATCCAGTCGGTGTACGCCGCGCGCTACTACCGCACGCTCGGTCTGCGGACGTACGTCGGCTACCTCTTCCACCACGACAGCCCGCGCCGCGGGCTCGGGCACCTCAGCGGCGTCATCGCGCAGGCGGCTCGCCTCATCGCGGGCGGCGGCGGTGAGACGCTCGAGATCGGCGACCCGACGGTCGTCAAGGAGTGGACCTTCGCGGGCGACGCCATGGAGGCCGTCGTCACGCTCGTGAGCCAGGACGAGGTCACCGAGGCGGTCGTCGGCTCGGGCGAAGGTCACTCGGTCGAAGAGTGGCTCGAGACCTGCTTCGCGCGTGTCGGCCTCGCGTGGCGCGACCATGTCCGCGTCAAGCCCGGGTTCCGCGCCGAGTATCCCCGCCTCGTTTCGCGCCCCGCGCGCCTGCTGTCGCTGGGTTGGCGGCCCCGCGTCGGCTTCGCGGAGCTCGCGGCGATGATGATGGCCGATTGAGCGCCCGAGCGCGCGCCGCATGTTGATCGCCGTGGACACGCCCGGGGCGGGCCGCTACTGTTCGGCCCCTTGCCGCAGGAGAGAGAACCCGGCGTGACCTCCACCCTTGCCGTCCTCGTGCTCAACGAGATCGAAGCGATCCAGAAGGTCATGCCGCAGATCGACCGTGCGTGGGTGGACGAGATCATCGTGGTCGACGGCGGCTCCACCGACGGCACGATCGAGTATTGCGAGGCCCAGGGGCTTCGCGTCCTGCGACAAAAGGAGCGCGGGTACGGCCGCGGGATGCTGGAGCTCATCGAGATGTCGCGCGGCGACGTCATCATCGAGTTCATGGGCGACGGAAACTGCAAGCCCGAGACGATTCCGCTGCTCGTCGCGAAGATCAACGAAGGCTACGACCTCGTCATCGGCTCCCGCTACATGCCGGGCGCCAAGAGCTTCGACGATACGCCCATCACGCGCTTCGGCAACTGGATCTTCACGCGCGCGATCAACGTCCTGTTTCACCACCGGTTCGAGGACGCCATGATGGGGTACCGCGCCTACCGCAAGGCGGCCTTCAAGGCCCTCGAGATGGACAGCCCCGGCCTCTGCTTCCCCACGCAGGGCTCGATCCAGTTCGCGCGCTTCGGGTATCGCATCGCCGAGATCCCCTCCGACGAGCCGATGCGGCTCGGCGGCGTGCGGAAGGCCAAGAACGTCGAGACGGGCCTCGAGCTGTGCGCCATGATCGCGAAAGAGGTGTACCGCGAGTACGTCCTCCGCTCGAGCAAGCGCGCTCCGGGCGTTCGCTAGCTAGACCGTCCGTCGCCGGAGACTCGGGCTCGGTTCCGTCGCGGGATGGCGAAGTCGCCGCACGAGGCGGACGGCCAGGCCCGCGGCCAGCACGTAGCACCCGAAGCTCGTCCAGTAGGTCGTTGCGAAGCCCATCGTGATCGAGAGCGCGATGCTGTAGACGGCCGCGCACGTCGACGCCATGCCGTTGACGGCCCAGCACCAAGCCAGCGACATCGATGTGAGCCGCTCCCCGAGGCGGAGACCGAGCGGGAACGCCATGCCCATGAAGAATCCGGGTGGCGCGACGAGGAGCGCCGCGACGACCACGCGCACGGGCGTGGACGCCGACTCCCAGTGGTGGATCACGGGACGCGTCGCGACGCCGACGATGACCAGGGCGGGCAGGAGCGCGCCGAGCAGTGGCGCGACGGCGTCGAGGCCGCGCCGCTCGTAGAGCCGACCCGCGTACGAGGCCCCGAGCGACGAGGACAGCAACAACGCGAACAAAGCGACCGTGAGGGCGTAGATGGGGTAGCCGAGGAAGATGCTGAGGCGCTGCATCTGCGCCGCCTCGAACAGCATGAAGCCGACGCCGATCGTTACGAAGAAGGCGATGGTCTCGAGGTCGGCGGCTCCGAACGCCGCGCCGGCGCGCCTCGTCTCGCGCCACAGTGGGATGACGACGACGCCGACGCCGAGCATCGTCACGAGCAGGACGAGGCCCATGAGGATCGAGATGGCGTCCTTGTCGAAGGTGGCCGAGCCGACGCGCTGCCAGCTCTCCGGGTGGAAGAAAT
>DATKFB010000490.1:0-6046 GCA_035544435.1 Polyangia bacterium | reverse complement strand
CCTCGTGACGTCGGGCGAGGGCGAAACGATCAAGCGCATCTCCCTCGCGACGAACGCGGTCACGGGGACGATCATGTTCGATACCAACCAGGACGTCGGCAACATCGCGATCGCTCATGGCGGTGCCGTCGCCGTCGCCGTCGGCGACTTCAAGGTCGGCGTGCTCAGCCTCGCCGACGGGACCGTCACCTCGACCTTCTCCCTCGCCGGCCGCTCGGTGGCCGTCACGCCCGACGGGCACCGCGCGCTCGTCACGGGCGCGGGCGCCAGCGGCAAGGTCTACGTCCTCGCGCTGCCCTGAGCGGCGCGGTCTCGCGTCTGACGTCGACGTCGACGTCTAGGGTCCGCCGGCGCGGAGCTCGCCGACCGACGCCAGGATCTCGTTGGCGTGCCCCGTGGGCGTGACGCTGGGCCACACGCGCGCGATCCGGCCGTCCTTGTCGACGAGGTAGGTGATCCGCCGCGCCAGGCCGAGCGTGACGGGCACGTGATAGGCCTCCGCGATCTCGCCGCGCTCGTCCGGCAAGAGCGGGAACGGCAGGTGGTACTTCTCGGCGAAGGCGGCGTGCGAGACGTTGTCCTGCTCGGAGACGCCCAGCACGACGACGCCCGCCTCTTGCAGCCCCGTCGCCGCGTCGCGAAACCCGCAGGCCTCCTTGGTGCAGCCCGGCGTGTCGTCCTTCGGGTAGAAGTACAGGGCGACGTAGCGGCCGCGCAGGTCGGCGAGCGCGACGCGCCGGCCGTCGTGCGCGGTCGCCACGAAGTCGGGGGCCGGCGTTCCGACGGCGAGAAGGCGGTCGCCGCCCCCGTGCGCGCAGGCGCCGACGACGCTGGCGAGGAGAAAGGCGGCGAGCCGAGCTCTCGGCGATTTCATCGACATGGCCGCCGTTTTAGCAGGGCGCGCCGCGAACGCACGCGCTAGTCGGGCTTCCGTCTTCGTGAACCCGATCTACATTGCGGTCGTGTCCTCACGAGCGCTGCCGTTCTCTCGAGATGCGAGTACCCTCGGCGGCGTGGGCGACACGGGCCCTGAGCCTCGGCGGAGCGACACGATGATCGCGCTCATCGGCGTCTTCAAGCTCGTCAAGACGGCCATCCTGCTCGCGCTCGGCGTCGCGGCCTTCACGGGCGCGCCCGGCCACATCGTGCACGTCGTGGCGCGCCTCACGCACTGGACAGGCATCTTTTCCGGTCGCGAGGTCGTCCAGCGGGTCCTCGCGAAGGTCCTCTCGCTGGACGAGCGCACCATCCACCGCCTGGGCGTGGCCTCCTTCTGTTACGCGGCCGTCTTCGCGACCGAGGGCACGGGCCTCCTCCTCAGACGTCGCTGGGCCGAGTGGTTCACGGTCGTCGTGACCGGCTCGTTCGTCCCCATCGAAGTCTATGAGCTCGTGCACCGTCCGGGAATCGGGAAGGCGGCGGCCCTCGTGCTCAACCTCGCCATCGTCGCGTACCTCGCGTGGCGCCTCCGCGCGGAGCGCCGCCATCCATCCTCGGGAGGCCAGCGAGCCTCCGCGGGCACGACCTGACCCGGAGTCCGTGCTCAGAGGCCGACGTCGCCCAGCCCCGGCGACGCCAACACCTCGCGCACTTTCGCGACGAGCGCGTCGCGCGTGAACGGCTTTGCGAGGAAGTGAATGCCTGGAAGGAGGATGCCCCGCGTCGCGATCAGCTCCTCCGCGTGCCCCGACACGTAAAGAATCTTCATGTCGGCGCGCCGGCCGCGCAGCTTCCTCGCGACGTGGGGACCGCTGCCGCCCTGCATGACGACGTCCGTGAGGAGGAGATCGATCTTGCCGCCGTAGCCGTCGCTCGCCGACTCGGCCTCGTCGCTGCTGGCAGCCGGTAGCACGTGAAAGGACGCCGCGACGAGCATGGCGCTCACGACGGCACGCACCGCGGGATCGTCCTCGACGAGCAAGATCGTCGCGGGCGGCGTGGCCGCGGCCCGCGGCACGCGTGGCGAGGACGACGCGCGGACGCCATCGGGGGCGTGTGGAAATGCGATCGCGATCGACGTGCCCTTCCCCGGCGCGCTGGCGACGAGGATCCGCCCCTCGCACTGCGCGACGATGCCATGGACGGTGGCGAGGCCGAGGCCCGTGCCCTTGTCGGGCGCCTTCGTCGTGAAGAATGGCTCGAACAAATGAGCCCGCGCCTCGGGTGTCATCCCCGCGCCGTCGTCGCTCACGACGAGCCACACCGCGGCCGGCGGGAGCTCCGGCTCGCGCGCGAAACCAGCGGGCGCCACGAGGGACGTCGTGACCCTGATGGCGCCGGCGCCCGGCAGCGCGTCGCGCGCGTTCGCCACGAGGTTCAACACGATCTGCTCGAGCTGGGCCGGATCTCCGATGATGGGCGTTGGCGCGGCGTCGCGCTCGAGGACGAGCGTCACATCCTCCGGCAGGAGCCGCCGCAAGAGCGGCTCGAAGGCGGCAACCGTCACGCCGATGTCGATGAGCTCCGGCTTGTACACCTGGCGGCGGCCGAAGGCGAGCAAGCGCCGCGTGAGCGACGCCGCGCGATCGGCAGCCGTGCGGATCTCGCCGAGCGCGCTGTCGTCGGCGCCGGACTCCTCGGCTAGCGCGACGTCGACGTTCCCGAGGATGATCGTCAGCAGGTTGTTGAGGTCGTGCGCGACGCCGCCCGCTAGGCGCCCGAGCGACTCGAGGCGCTCACCTCGCAGCAGGCGCTCCTCGAGCTTGAGCGCCTCCTCGTTCGAACGATGAATGATGTTGAGCGAGAAGCGCAGAATCGCCGCGGTGATAACCACGCACGCCGTGAGGATCATCCACAGCTCCACGGGCGTCACCGGCGCGCGCAGGGCTGGCAACGCGCCCTGCCTCTCGAGGAGCACGAGGGCCCCGCCGCACGCCGACACAGCGAGGGCCATCCCCACGGCGGCGCGCCCGCTCCACACGAGTCCGGTGAGCAGGACGATGGGCGGATAGACCAGCGCCGCGGGCGCGCGCAATCCGCCCGAGTCGAGCGCGAGGACGGCCGTGATCCAAACCAGATAAAGGATGCAGTGGCTCTGCGCGACGAGGCGCGTGCGCCCCGTGCGCAGGGCTGCCAGGTGCCCCACGTGAAGAGCGACTCCGGCGCCGTAGACCCACAGCGCGTGGGCCGGACCGTGGGCCATGGCCGACAAGATCGTGAGCCCGGCCAGCACGATCGCGCCGGCGCGCAGCATGCCGCGCAGGGTCCGCTCCTGCTCGGCCAGGTGTCGCGCCGCGCGATCAGCGATGCCATGAGGAAGCTGCGCCACGTCCATCCCGCCCGGGCGGGAGTGTATCCCCTACGGAATTCGAGGGGGGAGCGCACACATTCCGCGGCTGAACCGACCTATATTGGCGGCATCGTCGTCTGTGAGGAAAGGATGAAACGATCATTGCGCAAAGTCCCGTGGCGGCTCCTCAGTGTCACGCTCGGCGTCGCCATGGGGGTCGGCGTGGGCGGTTGCGGCGGCGGCGGGTCGGCTCCTGGGCGTGGCGCGGCCGGCGCGGGCATGACCGGCGCGGGAGGCGACGCGGGCGCTGCCGGCCCTGCGGGGATAGCGGGCGGCGCGGGCTCGACGAGCGGCGACTCAGGCACGAGCGGCGGCGCGAGCGCCGGCTCGTTTGGCGGGTCCTCGGGGGGCGCGTTCGGGGGAATGACGGGCGAGGCCGGGTCAGGCGCGCCGAGCCCCGACGGCGCCGCGGGCACGAGTGGAACCAGCGACGGGGGCGCGCCCGACGCGAACGGGAGCAAGAAGATCCTCATCTACGGCGTGACGACCGGGTACCGGCACGCCTCGATTCCCGCGGCGGCGAACGCCATCACCAAGGCCGCCGCCGCCGTGGGGCTCACGACCGAGCAGGTCGGCTGCGGCGACGCCGCCACCAACACGGCCGACCCGACGAAGTTCACGGCGGCGGCGCTCGCGCAGTACGGCGCCGTCATCCTACTCGCCAACTCGGGCGAGCCCATCGGTTATCCGGCGACGCAGGAGATCCAGAACCTCGTCGACTACGTCCAGCACGGCGGCGCGCTCGTCGCCATCGAAGACGCCAGTCACTGCTACGACGGACAATTCAACGGCCATCCGGCGTCGCAGCCCTACGTCCAGCTCATCGGCGGCGACTTCGTCGGCCACCCCGGCGATGTCACGCCCGCGACGTGCACCAAGGCGGGAACGCAGCCCTCCGTGATGCAGCTGCCCGCTACCTTCGGCACGACCGACGAGGTCTACGCTTTCTCGCAGTTCCGCACCGACAACCAGGTGGTCCTCAGCTGCGCATCGAGCGGCGACCCGACGCACACGGTCCGCCCCGTGTCGTGGCAGCGCGAGGAGGGCGCGGGCCGATACTTCTTCACGGCGCTCGGGCACAACGACGTGAGCTGGACCGCGCCCATGGACGCCAAGGCGCCGAGCTCTCGCCTCGTCGAGGACCATGTCCTGCCCGCGCTGCTCTGGGCCATGCGACGCTGACGCCGGCTCACGCCAACAGATGCGACGGTAAACGTTGACTCCACGCGAAGCTCGAGAGGAGCTGTTCACAACGGCGCCCGACGCCTTCGTCGACACGCGCGCCCGCCTCGCGGCCGCGTTGCTCGCGGCGGGACAAAAGGCCGAGGGTCAAGCACTCAAGAAGGTGCGGCGGCCATCTCCTTCGGCGTGGGCGACCAATCAGGTCGTGCGGCGCGCGCGCGCCGAGGTGGACGCCTTCCTCGAGGCGAGCGCTCGTCTGCGCGGCAGCCAGGGAGCGATCGTCGCCGGGCGCGGTGACCGCGGCGTCTATCAGGCCGACGTCGAGGAGCTGAGGCAGGCCACGGGGGCGCTCACGGCGGCGGCGCGCCGGAT
The DNA here is from genome assembly GCA_035544435.1 of Polyangia bacterium. GTDB lineage: Bacteria > Myxococcota_A > Polyangia > Fen-1088 > Fen-1088 > DASZFV01. The sequence goes on along the minus strand of DATKFB010000490.1, from coordinate 1,203 downwards.
CGTCGATGACCTCGGGCGCGCCGACGACCGCCCCATCATCGAGCGCGTCGTCGCGAACGCGCGCGCGGCGGCCCTCACCGACGCGGGTCGGAAGGCGCTGCTCGAGGGTGCGCTCGTCGTCGATCTCGACGGCGGCGCGGACGTCTTCGGCGGGCTGCTCGCTGGCGCCGCGTTGCCCACGTCCGTCGCCACGAGACCGAGGGAGGCGCCCCCAGCGCCGAAATCCACGGCGCGCGAGGAGGAGGCGCGCCACCGCGCGCAGGAGGGCGCGCGCGCGCTCGAGGCCGCGCGACGCGACGAGGCCGCCGCGCGGCAGACCGCGGCCGCCACGGAGGCCGCCGCCGCGCGGACGCGCGTGTCGGTCGAGGAAGCGCGCCGCCGCCTCGACGACGCCCATGAAGCGGCGCGCGCGGCGGAGCGGGCCCTGCGCGAGGCCGAGGCCACTCATCGCGGCGCCCAGCGCGATGCGGCGGAGGCCGAGACCCGCGCCGGCAGGGCCACGCGGCGGCGCGAGAGCCTCGACAAATAGCCTCTTCCGCGCGGCCTCTTCGCGCCACCGTTGTAATGAACGGCGCTCTCGTCCGTCTTCAGGTCAGGAGCCACGAGGCTCCCAGACGGGAGACCGAGATGAACACGACGAACACGCCGCCAAACGACGAGACCTGCCCTTGCGATCCGTGCGACTGCCCAGGGTGCCCCTGCGGGCGCTGACGAAACCGACGCCCCGCCGGACGCGGTTTTCCGCCCGGCGGGGTGTCATGCTCGAACCCATGACTCCGCCCTGCGCGCACGAGGTCCCGACGGAGCCGAGCGGCGACGCGCCTCGACTGTCGCGCGCTGCGCTCGACTTGCTCATGACGAATCACGCGCGGTTCCTGGCGTTCCTCGAGCGGCGCGTGGGCCGTCGCGACTTGGCGGAGGAAATCCTCCAGGACGCCTTCGTGAGGAGCCTGTCCCGCGGCGGCGCGGCCCGGCTGCGCGCCGACGAGTCAGCCGTGGCCTGGTTCTACCGCCTGCTGCGAAACGCCATCGTCGATCACGCGCGCCACGCGTCGGCGGAACAGCGGGCGCTGGCCCGCGCCGCCGAGGAGCGTGGCGCGCCCACGGAGAGCTGCCCAGACGCCGAGCTCGTCGAGGTGATCTGCGCGTGCGTGCAGAGCCTCGTGGAGACGCTCAAGCCGGAGCACCGCCGCGCCATCCGCG
>DATKFB010000489.1:0-2988 GCA_035544435.1 Polyangia bacterium | reverse complement strand
GTCCCCGACGACGAGCCCGCGAGGATGCCCTCGCCGCGCAGGAGCGCGCGCGCCGTCATGAGGCTCTCCTCGTCGGGGATCGTGTAGGCGTGCCTGACGCGCGAGAGGTCGGCGATCGCGGGCACGAAGTCCTCGCCGATGCCCTCGACGAGCCAGGAGCCGGCTTGCCCCACCTTCCCGGTCGCGACGAACTCGGCGAGGATCGACCCCGCCGGATCGGCGAGCACGATCTCGACGTCGGGCGCCACGCGCGCGAAGTAGTGTGACAGGCCCGTGATCGTTCCGCCCGAGCCCACGCCGCACACGACGGCGTCGAGGCGCCCGTCCATCTGGCGCCAGATCTCGGGGCCGGTCGTCTTCTCGTGCGCGAGCGGGTTGGCGGGGTTCTCGAACTGATTGACGTAAAACCCGCCCACCTCGCGCGCGAGGCGCGCGGCAACGTCCTGGTAGTACTCGGGGTGGCCCTTTGCGACGTCCGACCGGGTCAGGTGAACGTCGGCGCCGAGGGCCCGCAGGTGAAAGATCTTCTCCTGGCTCATCTTGTCGGGAATCACGAGGAGCAGGCGGTAGCCCTTGCGCGCGGCGACGAGCGCGAGCCCGAGGCCCGTGTTGCCAGCCGTCGCCTCGACGATCGTCGCGCCCGGGCGCAAGTGGCCGTCGCGCTCAGCGCCCTCGATCATGGCCAGGCCGATGCGGTCCTTGATGGACCCGCCCGGGTTCTGGCTCTCGAGCTTTACGAAGAGCTCGCACGGCCCCGTGTCGAACGACTCGAGCTTCACGAGGGGCGTGTTGCCGATGAGGGCCAACACCCCCGCGGCGCGCGCGCTCCCCGTCGCCTTGTCGTCGGTCATGCGTCAATCTTAGGTCGAAACGGACGCGCCCGCCTCGTTCGCGGCCGCCCCTGCGAAATTTTGATGCAAGGCGGCCGCGTTCGCGGTCTGGTACTGAGATGGTCGTGCCTCAGCGCCGAGCCGAAGCCCCGACGAACGACGACGCGCAGGCGCAGCTCCTGCGCACGAACCTGAGGTGGCTCTTGCGTCTGCGCTGGGGCGCCGTCGCGGGACAGCTCCTCACGATCGCCGTCGTGCGCTTCGGGATGGGCGTGGCGCTGCCCCTCTCCCCCCTGCTCGCCCTCGTGTTCGTCGAGGCCATCAGCAACGCCGTCTGTACCGCGCGCGGCGCGGCCCGCGAGACGCCGGCCTGGACGCTGGGAGCGCTCATGGCGCTCGACGTCGTGCTGCTGTCCGGGCTGCTCTTCTTCACGGGTGGCCCCAACAACCCGTTCAGTTTCCTGTTCCTCGTCCCCATCTCGCTCGCGACATTGATCCTCACGGCGGCCTGGACCTGGGCGCTCGTGCTGCTGTCGCTGGTTTGCTCGGCCGCGCTGTTCGTCTGGAACCGGCCGCTCGATCTCGGGCCGTCGCACGCGGCGCACATGGCCATGCACCTGCGCGGCATGTGGGTGGCGTTCGGCGTGTCGGCGGCCTTCATTGTCTATTTCCTACGGCGCATCCGCCGCGCGCTGGCCCTGCGCGAGGCGGAGCTCGCCGCCTCGCGCAACCTCGCGGCGCGCCGAGAGCGCCTGGCTTCGCTCGCGACGCTCGCCGCGGGCGCGGCGCACGAGCTCTCGACGCCGCTGTCGACGATCGCCGTCGTCGCCAAGGAGCTCGAGCGCGCGCTCACGACGCTCGCGCTGCCGGCCGGCGTGGCCGACGACGTGCGGCTCGTTCGCGGCGAGGTCGAGCGCTGCCGCGCGATCCTGCAACGTCTGTGCGTCGACGCCGGCGAGATCATGGGCGAGGCATTCGCCCGCGTGGCCGTCGACGAGCTCGTGGGCCGCGCCATCGCGGGGCTCGAGCCCCGGCCAGAGATCCTGGCCGAGCTCGACGCCGACGTGCGCGGCCTCGCCCTCGAGGTGCCTCCGCGCGCCGCCCTGCAGGCGCTGCAGGGCGTGCTCAAGAACGCCCAGGACGCCTCGCCACCGGGGCGGCCCGTCACCTGCGCCGTCACGCGCGTCGGCGACCGGATTGAGTTCACGGTGCGCGACCACGGCCCGGGCATGTCGCCCGAGATCCTCGCGCGCGTGGGCGAGCCGTTCTTCACGACGAAGCCGACGGGCCGCGGCATGGGCCTCGGTCTCTTCCTCGCGCGCACCGTCGTCGAGCGCCTCGGCGGCGCCCTGACGCTCGACAGCGGCGGCGTCCGCGGCACGACGGCGCGCATCGCCGTGCCCTTGCGCGCGGGACCCGGGACGTGAGCGCGCGGCGCCTGCTGCTGGTCGACGACGACCAGACGTTGCGCGAACGCCTCGGGCGCGCTCTCGCGGCGCGCGCGCTCGAGGTCGTGACGGCCGACGGACCCGCGGCGGCCCTCGAGACAGCGGCGCGCGTGAAGCCCGAATTCGCCGTCGTCGATCTCAAGATGCCGGGCGGCTCGGGGCTCGAGCTCGTGCGCGAGCTCGCCGCGATCGTGCCCGGGATTCGCGTGGTCGTCCTCACGGGATACGGCAGCATCGCCTCGGCCGTCGATGCGCTCCACCTCGGCGCCCACCATTACCTCAGCAAGCCGGCCGACGCCGACGAGATCATGGCGGCCCTCGAGACCGACGACCCGGCGCCCGCGCCGCGTCCGGTCCGGCAGCCGGCGCCGACGCCCCCACCGACGTTGGCGCGCGCCGAGTGGGAGCACCTCAGCCGCATCCTCGCGGACTGCGGCGGCAACGTCTCGGAAGCGGCGCGGCGCCTCGGCATCACGCGGCGCACATTGCAGCTCAAGCTCAAGAAGAACCCGCCGTCCCACTGACGCCGGCCTCACGAAACTTTGATGCGTTCCGCCTCGAGCGTGGCGGGACTAGACTCCCTCGCGCTCGTGAACATACGGAGGCGCCGCCCGATGTCTCGTCATCCTCATTCTCGCTTCGCCACGCTCACGCTGACGGGCGCCCTGTTCGGCGGCACCGTGCTGGCGACCGGCTGTGGCTCGTCGACG
>DATKFB010000488.1:0-2259 GCA_035544435.1 Polyangia bacterium | reverse complement strand
GACGAGCTCGGGGACGTCGCCGTTCAGGCCAATCAGATGGCCGGCAGCTTGCGCGAGCTCATGGCCGAGCGCGATCGACGCGATTGGCTCAAGAACGCCCAGGCGGGCCTCGTGCGCGAGCTGCGCGGGGAGCTCGAGCCGGAGGAGGTCGCGACGCGGGCCGTCCGCTTCCTCGCGCGCGCCGTCGAGGCTCCCGCGGCCGCGCTCTACACGGCCGACGTCGACGGCTCCTTTCGGCTCGCGGCCGAGCACGCGCTCTCGTCGGCGGGCGTCGGCGCGCCCCCGCGCTTTCGCATGGGCGAGGGGCTGGTCGGTCAGGCGGCGCTGCAGGAAGACTTGACGATCGTCAACGACGTGCCCCCCGACTATCTGCGCGTCCGGTCGGGCACCGGCGAGGGCGCGCCGGGGGTCATCATCCTCGTGCCGCTGCCCCACGCGAGCCGCATCGCGGGCGTCCTCGAGCTCGCGATGTTCAAGCCGTGGTCTGAGGGCGCCGCCGAGCTCGTTTCCTCGGTGCGCGACACGCTCGCGATCGCGATCGTGGTCGCGCGCGCGCGGGCCGCGACGCGCGAGCTCCTCGCGGCGACGCAGCGTCAGGCCGAGCGGCTCGCGGCGCAAGAGGAGGAGCTGCGCGCGAACAACGACGAGCTCGCGGCGCAGGAGGAGGAGCTGCGGACGGCCAACACGGACCTGTCGCAACGGACGGAGGAGCTCGAGGCGCAGCGGCAAACGCTCGCGCAGCGCAACGCCGAGCTCGACGAGGCGCGCGTGCGCCTCGAGCAGCGCGCCGCCGAGCTCACGACGGTGAGCGCCTACAAGTCGCAGTTCCTCGCCAACATGTCGCACGAGCTGCGAACACCGCTCAACAGCATGCTCCTGCTCTCGAACCTCCTCGCCGAGAACGAGGAAGGAAAGCTCACGCCGCGCCAGGTCGAGTTCGCGCGCACGATCTTCTCCGCCGGCAAGGATCTCCTCGCGCTCATCAACCAGGTCCTCGATCTGGCCAAGGTCGAATCGGGCCGCCAGGAGATTGAGATCGGCCCCGTGCCCCTCGTCGACCTCGCCGAGCGGGCCCGTCGCGTGTTCACGCCGCTCGCGCGCGACAAGGGCCTGGCCTTCGCCGTCACGGTCGCGGACGGGTTGCCCGACGCGATCCCGACCGACCGTCGGCGCGTCGAGCAGATCCTCACGAACCTGCTCGGCAACGCCATCAAGTTCACCACGAAGGGCGAGGTGGCGCTCCGGATCGAGCCCGCGAGCGCGGACGCGCGTTTTCGCCGCGCCGACCTCGAGCCGGGCGGCTTCATCGCGTTCGTGGTCTCCGATACGGGCCTCGGCATCGCACCGGAGGATCACGAGCGCGTCTTCGCGCCCTTCGAACAGGTCGACGCGGCGGCGGATCGACGCTACGGGGGCACAGGTCTCGGCCTCGGCATTGCCCGCGAGCTGACGTCCTTGCTCGGGGGCGAGCTGCAGCTGCGGAGCACTTTGGGCGTCGGCAGCACGTTCACGTGCTTCTTGCCGCGAAGGGCCCCCGCGCAGCTGGCCGCGGCGCCGGAGGCGGCGGCGACGGCGATCGTGGAACGGAGCGGCGGCCAGAGCGGCTCGGGCCAGTCGCCCGCGGCATCGTCCTCGAAGGCGCTCGCGTCCGAGCCCTCCAGCGCCGCGTCGCCCGGAACCGGTGAGCCCTTCCTCTTGCTCATCGAGGACGATCCGGTCTTCGCCGCTACCTTCGGCGAGGTCATCGAGCGACAGGGCTTCACCTACGTCCTGGCGCCGAACGGCCAGACCGGTTTGCGCATCGCGCGCGAGCGCCGCCCGACGGGCATCATCCTCGACGTGCGGCTCCCCGACATGGACGGTTGGCGCGTCATGGAGAAGCTGCGCGCCGATCCGAACACGGCCGCGATTCCCGTGCACTTCGTCTCGGCGCTCGACGCGTCCGAGCGCGGCCTCGCCATGGGCGCCGTGGGTTACCTCACGAAGCCCGTTACGCGCCGTGACCTCGTGAGCGTCCTCGAGTCGCTCGTGCCGCGCGCGGGGGAGCGGTCCGCCCGCTTCCTCGTCGTCGAAGACGATGCCTTCACGGCTGATTCCATCGTGCGCGTGCTCGAGGCCGAGCGCCTCGAGACCCGCCGCGTCTCGAGCGCCGAGGCGGCGTTGGCCGTGCTGTCGCGCGAACGCTTCGACTGCATGATCCTCGATCTGTCGCTGGCTGACATGAGCGGTCTCGATCTCCTTCAGGCGCTCCGCGAGCAG
>DATKFB010000487.1:0-11759 GCA_035544435.1 Polyangia bacterium | reverse complement strand
GATCGAGCGGCAGCGCGGCATCTCTGTCACGAGCAGCGTGCTGCAGTTCGAGTACGCCGGCCGGCACATGAACCTCCTCGACACGCCCGGCCACAACGACTTCAGCGAGGACACCTACCGCACGCTCGCGGCGGCCGACACGGCCGTCATGCTCATCGACAGCGTCAAGGGCGTCGAGCCGCAGACCATCAAGCTGTTCGCGGTCTGCCGCATGCGCGGCATCCCCATCGTGACCTTCGTCAACAAACTCGACCGGTCCGGCCGGCCGCCCCTCGAGCTGCTCGACGAGATCGAGCGCATCCTGGGCATCCCGTGCACGCCCATGAACTGGCCCGTGGGCTCGGGCTCGACCTTCGTGGGCGTCTACGATCGCGAGCGCGCCGCCGTGCTGCGCTTCGAGCGCGCCGAGGCCGGATCGACGCGCGCGCCCATGTCGACAGCCGCCCCCGATGATCCCGAGCTCCGCGCGGCGCTCGGCGAGCGCGGCTACGCCGAGTTTCACGAGGAGCTGGCGCTGCTCGAGGGCGCGGGGCACGACTTCGACCACGACCGGTTTCTCGCGGGGCAGCTGTCGCCCGTGTTCTTCGGTAGCGCCATGACCAACTTCGGGATCGAGCCGTTCCTCGACAAGTTCGTCGAGCTTGCGCCGCCGCCGCGCGCGCGGCCCACATCGACCGGCACGATCGAGCCGGACGCCGACTCGTTCTCGGCCTTCGTCTTCAAGATCCAGGCAAACATGGATCCGCGCCACCGCGACCGCATCGCCTTCGTGCGGGTGTGCTCGGGGCGCTTCGCGCGGGGCATGGAGGTCGAGCACGTGCGCACGGGCAAGCCGCTCACGATGGCGCGCACGGTGACCTTCTTAGGCCAGGAGCGCACGACCGTCGAGGAGGGCTTCGCGGGCGACATCCTCGGCGTGTGGGACGGCGGCACGCTGCGCATCGGCGACACGCTCGTCACCGGCCCGCGCTTCGAGTTCGAGGGCGTGCCGCGCTTCTCGCCCGAGCACTTCGTGCAAGCCGTCCTCAAGGATCCGCTCAAGCGCAAGCAGCTCAAGACGGGGCTCGACCAGCTCTCCGAAGAAGGCGCCGTGCAGCTCTTCTTCGACCGGCACCGCCTGCAGCGCGATCCGATCCTGGGCGCCGTGGGCGTGCTGCAGTTCGAGATCATCCAGCACCGGCTGCTCACGGAGTACGGCGTCACCGTGGCGCTGTCGCCGCTGCCCTACCGCTACGCGCGCTGGGTCGAGGGAGAGCCCTTCGAGCCCAACAAGTTCGAGCGCTCGGGCCACACGACGTGCGTGCTCGACGTCGAGAACCGTCCCCTCATTCTGTTCGACAGCGACTGGGCGCTGCGCCAGGCCCTCACCGACAATCCGAACCTCAAGTTCGTGGCGGCCGTGCAGCCCGGTCGCGGCAACCCGCGCGCCGCCGCCTAATGTAGTCCGGGCGCCTCGTGGCCGCTGCGCGCCACGTACTCGAGGTAGCCGCCGCCATAGGGCGTCGGCCCGTCGGGGCCGAGCTCGAGGACGCGGTTCGAGAGCTGGGCGAGGAACTGACGGTCGTGCGACACGAAGAGCATCGTCCCTTCGTAATCGCGTAGCGAGCGGACGATCATGTCCTTCGTGGCCAGGTCGAGGTGGTTGGTGGGCTCGTCGAGCACGAGGAAGTTGGGCCGCTCGTAGAGAATGCGCGCGAGCACGAGGCGCGCCTTCTCGCCGCCCGAGAGCACGCGGCAGACCTTGTCGATGTCGTCGCCCGAGAAACCGAAGCAACCGGCGAGCGTGCGCAGCGAGCCCGGGTTCGCGAGCGGGAAGGCATCCTCGAGGACCTCGTAGACGGACTTGTCGGCCTCGAGGATCTCCATTGCGTGCTGCGCGAAGTAGCCGAGCTTGACGCTCGCGCCCACGGTGACGGCGCCGGCGTCGGGCGCCGCCTCGCCCGCGACGAGCTTGAGCAGCGTCGACTTGCCCGCGCCGTTGACGCCCATGACGGCCCAACGGTCCTTGCGGCGGATCGAGAGATCGAGGCCGTCGTAGATGATCTTGTCGCCGAAGCTCTTGCAGAGGCGCTCGATCTTCACGATGTCCTCGCCCGAGCGCGCGCACGGCGGGAACTCGAACTCCAGCGTCTTGCGCCGTTTGGGCGGCTCGACCTTTTCTATCTTGTCGAGCTTTTTGACGCGCGACTGCACCTGCGACGCCTTGGCGGCCTGGGCCTTGAAGCGCTCGATGAAGCGCATCTCCTTGGCGAGCATCGCCTGCTGGCGCTCGTAGGCGGCTTCGGCCTGGACCTCGTTGAGGGCGCGCTGGCGCTCATAGAAGTCGTGGTTGCCCGAGAAGCTCGTGAGGACGCCGCCGTCGATCTCGATGATGCGCCCCACGATGCGGTTCATGAACTCCCGATCGTGCGAGGTCATGAACAGCGCGCCGTCGTAGGCCTTGAGGAAGTTCTCGAGCCAGATGAGCGACTCGAGATCGAGGTGGTTGGACGGCTCGTCGAGGAGCATGGCGTCGGGGCGCATGAGCAAGATGCGCGCGAGGGCGACGCGCATCTTCCAGCCGCCCGAGAACAGAGCGACGTCGGCGTCCTGGCTGTCCTGCGAGAAGCCCAGGCCCGCGAGGATCTCGCGCGCGCGGGCCTCGAGCGCGTAGCCGCCGAGCTCGTCGAAGCGCGCCTGCGCCTCGCCGAAGCGCTCGAGCAGCTTGTCGAGCTCGGCCGCGCGCGCAGGATCGCCGAGCGCCTGCTCGAGGTGCGCGAGCTCGGCGGCGGCAGCTGCGACGGGGCCCGCGCCCGCCATGACCTCGGCCACGACGGGGCGGCCGGCCATGTCGCCCACGTCCTGGCTGAAGTAACCGATCGTGACGTTCCTGTCGATCGAGACCTGGCCCTCGTCCGGTGTCTCCTCGCGCATGATCATGCGGAAGATCGTCGACTTGCCGGCCCCGTTCGGGCCGACGAGGCCCACCTTCTCGCCACGGTGGATGGCGGCCGAGGCCTCGACGAAGAGGATCTGCGGGCCGTGCTGCTTGCTGACTTGATCGAGGCGAATCACGGGAAGGCGAGCGTCCTACCGCGGAAATCAGGCCGAGAGCAACGTCTCGAGCTCGGCCCAGCGCGCGTAGAGGCGGTCCACCTCGGCGCGCGCCGTGGCCGACTGCTCCGCGAGCGCCACGAGCCGCGCGGCGTCGCTCACGACAGCGGGGCTCTGGGCCTCGGCCTCGAGCGCCGAGAGCTTCCCCTCGGCGTCGGCGATGCGCGCCTCGATGCCGTCCCACTCGCGCTGCAGGTTGAAGCTGAGCTTCTTGCGCGGCCCGGGCGCGGACGCCGCCTCGACCGCCGCCGCGAGCGTGGCGGCACGCGACGCCCTCGTCGCGGGGCCCTGCGCGGCGTGCCACTCCTCCCACTGCGACAGGCCCGCGAACGCGGACACGCGCCCCTCCTCGCCCGGCTTGATGTGAAACGCGAGGATCTGCGTCGCGACCTGATCGAGGAAGTACCGATCGTGCGTCACGATGAGCACGGCGCCCTCGAAGCTCGTGAGGGCCTCCTCGAGCACGCCCAGCGTGTGGAGATCGAGGTCGTTCGTCGGCTCGTCGAGCACGAGCACGCTCGCGGGCCGCAGCATGAGCTGCGCGACGAGCAGCCGGCTCTGCTCGCCGCCCGAGAGGCGTCCCACGGGCTGTGCCATCTGCTCCGACCGGAAGAGGAAGCGCTCGAGGTAGCCGTGGCGGTGAACGCGCGCGCCGCGGAACTGCACGAAGTCGCCGTCGGGACAGACGGTGTCGGCCACGGAGCGCGCTGGGTCGAGGGCGGCCCGATCCTGCTCGAAGAAGGCGACCTGGAGGCCGTCGGCGCGCGCGACCTCGCCGGCCGTCGGCGCTTGCGCGCCCGTGAGCACGCGCAGCAGCGTCGACTTGCCGCACCCATTCGGGCCGAGCAGGCCGAGGCGCGTGCCCGGGCCCACGAGGACGTCGACGCCCTCGAAGACGGCGCGCGCGCCGTAGCGCACCGAAACGCTGCGCGCCTCGATGAGCCGCTTGGTCTTGCGGCCGCTGCCCTGGAAGTCCAGCGCCACGGCGCGCGCGTGGTTGCGCGTCGCGAGCTCGCCGACCTCGTCCGCGAGCGCGCCCGCGCGCTGGATGCGCGCCTCCTGCTTCGTCGAGCGCGCCTTCGGGCCGCGGCGCAGCCACTCAGTCTCGCGGCGCAAGGTGTTGCGCAGGACGTCCTCGCGGCGCTCTTGGGCCGACATGGCCTCGGCCTTGCGATCGACGTAAGTCGCGTAGTCACCGGCGACGTCGAGCAGCCCGCCCGCGTTGCGCCGGTCGAGCTCGAGGATGCGGTTGGCGGCGCGCTGCAGGAAGAGCCGGTCGTGCGTCACCGTGACGGTCGCGAAGCGCGCGCCGGCCAGGAACCGCTCGAGCCAGAGGATGCTCTCGATGTCGAGGTGGTTGGTGGGCTCGTCGAGCAGCACGAGCTCGGGGTCGCACACGAGAGCGCGCGCGAGCGCGACCCGCTTGCTCCAGCCGCCCGAGAGCTTCGCGACCGCCTGGTCGGCGCCGGCCTCGGGACCCGCGAGACCCAGCTTCGCGATGAGCTCCTCGACGCGCGCATCGTCCTCCCAAGAGCCGACCGCCCTGGCCGCCTCCGGCAAACCGGAAGCGATGGCCGCGCGCACGGTGGCGCCCGGCGCGAACGTGGGCATCTGCGGCAGAAAGGCCACGCGCAGCCCGCCACGCCTGGCGACGCTCCCGCGATCGGGGCCGAGCTCGCCCGCGAGGATGCGCAGCAAGGTCGACTTGCCCGCGCCGTTTGGCCCGATGAGCCCCACGCGATTTCCGTCGGCCAGCGTGAAACTGACGTCTTCGAAGAGCGCCCGCGCGCCGAACGCGTGCCCGAGCCCCTGCGCCGAAAGAAGAATCGCCACGCGCGCAGTCTAGTCTACACGGGCCCCTCACCCTACCTTCACCCGCTTCGCGGGCGGAGGGGAGGATCAGAAGCGAGGTAAGCTTACTGCGTGTCCGAGCCGGAGCGGGACCTCGACGCCGTCGTGATCGGCGCTGGGGTCATCGGGCTCGCCGTGGCGCGCGCGCTCGCGCGCGCGGGGCGGGACGTCGTCGTGCTCGAGGCCGCCGAGACCGCTGGCACCGCGACGAGCGCGCGCAACTCGGAGGTGGTCCACGCCGGGATCTATTACGCGCCGGGCTCGCTCAAGGCCCGCCTGTGCGTCGCGGGCCGGCACGCCCTCACGGCCTACTGTGCCGCGCGCGGCGTCGCCCAGCGCCCCCTGGGCAAGCTCATCGTCGCTACGAGCGCCGCCGAGCTCGCGACGCTGGAAGACTACGCGCATCGTGGCGCCGCCAACGCCGTCTCCGATCTGCGCACGCTCGACGTGGCGGAGGCGCACGCGCTCGAGCCCGACCTGCGTTGCGCGGGCGCGCTGCTCTCGCCCTCGACGGGGATCGTCGATGGTCGCGGGCTCATGCGCGCGCTCGAGGGCGACGCGCGCGACGCCGGCGCCGCCTTCGCCTTCCGCGCGCCCGTCCTCGGCGGCACGCTCGCGCCCGACGGCCTCCACCTGCGCGTCGGCGGCGAAGCGCCCGCGACGGTGCGCTGCGCGACCGTCGTCAACGCCGCAGGCCTGTCCGCGCAGGCCGTCGCCCAGCGGCTCGAGGGCCTCGCGCCCGCGACGATCCCACCTCTTTTCTACGCCAAGGGTCACTACTTCGCCCTCGCCGGCCCGTCACCGTTCCGGCGGCTCGTCTATCCGCTCGCGACGCGAGAGCACCTCGGCGTCCACCTGACGCTGGACCTGGCCGGTCAAGCCCGCTTCGGCCCCGACGTCTGCTGGACGAGCGCCGTCGACTACGCCTTCGACGAGGGCCGCGCGCCCGCCTTCTACGCCGCCATCCGGCGCTACTGGCCGGCGCTGCCCGACGGCGCGCTCGGCCCGGGCACCACGGGCATTCGCCCCAAGCTCGCGCCCGCGGGCGCTCCGCCGGCAGACTTCGTCATTCAGGGGCCCGAAGCTCACGGCGTCGCCGGCCTCGTGAACCTTTACGGCATCGAGTCACCAGGCCTGACCGCCTGCCTCGCCATCGCCGACGACGTCCTCGATCGCCTGGGCGGGGGCTCGACGGAGAAATGAGCCCCGCGATTCGCACGCCTAGACCTTCACAACCCGCCGCACCGGAGTTACGCTCACGATCTATGTCGTCTACGTGCCTCGTCACGGGTGGAGCCGGTTTCATCGGGTCGTCGATCGTGCGCGCCCTCCTGGCGCGCGGCGACAAGGTGCGCGTGCTCGACAACTTCTTCTCGGGCAAGCGCGAGAACCTAGCCGAGGTCGCCCCGGACGTCGACCTCCAGGAGGGCGACGTCCGGGACGACGCCGCGCTCGAGCGCGCGCTCGCGGGCGTCGAGCTCGTCTTCCACGAGGCCGCCATTCCGTCGGTGCCGCGCTCGCTCGTCGATCCCATCGGCAGCAACGAAGCGAACGCGACCGCCACGCTCAAGGTGCTGCACCACGCCAAGAAGGCCGGCGTCCGCCGCGTCGTGTACGCCGCGTCGTCGTCCGCGTACGGCGACACGCCCACGCTGCCCAAGATCGAGACGATGCGACCCGCCCCGCTGTCTCCCTACGCCGTCTCGAAGCTCGCGGGCGAGCACTACTGCCAGGTCTACGCCGGCGCCTACGGGCTCGAGACGGTCAGCCTGCGCTACTTCAACGTCTTCGGGCCGCGCCAGGATCCCGCCTCCGAATACGCGGCCGTCATCCCGCGCTTCGTGACGGCGGCGCTCGCCGGCGCCGGGGTCACGATCTATGGCGACGGCACGCAGTCGCGCGACTTCTGCTTCATCGACAACACCGTCGAGGCGAACCTGCAGGCCGGCGCCGCGCCCGCCGACAAGGCCTCGGGGCGCGTGTTCAACGTCGCGTGCGGCGAGGCCACGACCTTGAATCAGGTCGTCGAGGTGCTGGGCTCGATCGTCGGCAAGAAGGTCCCCGCGACGTACGCGCCCGGCCGCGTGGGCGACGTCAAGCACTCGCTGGCCGACATCACGGAGGCGCGCACGCGCCTCGGCTACAAAGGCGCCGTGTCCTTCATCGACGGTCTGCGCCGCTCCGTGGCCTGGTACGCCGAGCGCGCCAATAAGCGCTAGACCAGGATCGAGCCCGGATCTAGCCGGGCAGCTCGAGGCCGAGCAGCGCGACGTCGTCGCGGCCGTTCGCCGAGTGCTCGACGGCGGTCAGGATGCGCCGGTGAATCTCCGCGAGATCGTGCGACGCGTTCTGGACGACGTCCGCGAGCCGGCACTGCCCCATCGTCGAGCAGGGACGGCGGTGGCCCGCGAAAAGCTCGAAGACGCCGTCGGTGGCGAGGAGCAGGATGTCGCCGGGCTCGGCCGGAAACACCTCCTCGTCGAAATCGGCGGAGGGCATCATCCCGATGGGCGGGCCAGAGGCATAGGCGAGCCCGATGACGGCGCCCGAGCGCCTGCGCAGCAGCGGGACCACGTGCCCCGCATTCGCCACGACCCAGCGGCCCTTGGGCAGGTCGAGCAGCACGCAGACGACGGTCACGAACCGGTCGTCCTGCATGCGCCCGGGCAGCGAGCCGTTGAGGCGGGCCAAGATCTCACCGGGCCCGGTCGTCTCGGCCGCCAGACGACGGAGCTCCGAGCTGATGCGCGACATCATGAGGGCGGCGGTCACGCCCTTGCCCGAGACGTCGCCGATGGCTGCCAACAGGCGACCGTCGCCGAGATCGATGAAGTCGTAGAAGTCCCCGCCCACGGCAAAGGCCGGCAGATACTCGGCGAGGACGCGCACGCCCGCCGAGTTGCTCTCGAGCGGGCGCGGCAAGAACATCCGCTGCATCTCGCGCGCAGAGGCCATGTCGCGCTGAAACCACAGCGCCGTCGACTGGCCGCCGCGCGCCTGCACGCGCGTGAGGATGGCCGCCACGCCGCGCGCGAGCGTCATCAAGGCCTCGAGATCGCGCGGCGCGAACTCCGGTGCCGACGCGCGCCGCTGCACGATGATGAAGCCTGACCAGGTCTCGGCGCCGTCGACGGGCACGCACAAGGTCGGACCGAACCCGAGCCCGACGTCCCCCGCCGCGAGGTGGGGCGTCGCGGGGATGACCCGCACCGCCGGGTTGTCCTCCTGGACGCTGGCGACGGCGCTCATGAGCGCGTGACCCGCGACCGGATCGCAGACGCCGCGCAGCTCACTTGCGGGGCCGGAAGGCAAGAACAGGTCGGAGGCGGCGACATCCGACCACAGCATCGAAATCGTCGTCACGAGCCGCTGCCCGAGCTCGAGGAGGTTCTCCGGCTCGCCGATGGCGCCGAGCGCCTGCTGAACGGGGAGGGGCGCGGCGTCCTGACCGAGCATGGCCGCGTCGATCAACGTGGCCGCGTCCGCGACGAATTCCCGTGTTTTCGTTAACGGCACTACGCCACCTCGTGCTACAAGGTACTACATTAGCGCCAAGTTGCGCTACACCAAGGAACGACTAGAAACCCGTGTTACGCAACACAATGCCTGCAGGCCATAAACCCTGACAGGAGTTAACGTTTGTGCGTGACGCGTTGCCTGCACCGCTGCGTTCGCTTCCCCAAAGATGCATCGAGCTGCACCGAGATGCATCGAACGGAGCGGGTCGCGGCTTGAGCGCCGATCTCAGTGCTTCGAGGTCGAGGTGCTGCCGGCCGGCGCGGGCGCCACGATCTCGGCGCCCACCATGACGCGGTCGAGGCGAAGCAGGCGAAAGATCGCGAGCGGCTGATCGCGCAGCCCCGTGAGCACGACGCTGCCCCCCTGGGCGCGCGCGCGCTTGTAAAGAGAGACGAGCGCGCCGACGCCGGAGCTGTCGACCATGCGCAAGCGAGAGAGATCGACCTCGATGCGCGCGGGCTGGCGCGCCAGCAGCTTCTCGAGGTCGGTGCGAAGGTCGGAGACGCTCACGGCGTCGAGCTCGCCCTCGATGGCCAGGCGCTCGGAACCGTCTTCGGCGGTGGAGATCGTGAACGTCATCGAGGTGTCCCTTCGGCCTTGGGCGCCTCGTCCGCGGGTTCGGAGGGGAGAGTCTTGGATAAGGTAAGCACGTTGGGGCGGCCGGGCGTGTAGCTGATATCCATGAACGCTTTAATGATGAAAAGTCCCCACCCCGACTCAGGCAGGCTGTCGAAATCGGGCGGCGGGACGGTAGTGGGATCGAAGCTGGAGCCGTAGTCCCTCATGGCAATCGTGATGCGATCGAGCGTCGCGCGGATCTCGATCTCGATCTCACCGTCGCCGCGGCCCTCGTAGCCGTGCAGCACGATGTTGTTGAAGGCCTCACCGACGGCGGACACGACCTGCATGCGGAATTCGTTCCACGTCGGGCCTTGCGGCCGGCGCGTGACGAGCTTACATGCGGCTGAAACCGCACGAAGCGTGACGTCGCGGTGATCCAAGGTTCCGGTCATGAGGATCCGTATCAAGGCGCCCCACTAACTCATACCACCACCACCGCTCCGGTGGTTCGGATTCGTCAATTCGTTGTAGGGTACGCCCGTGGATCGGTCCGTCCGCATCGCGAAGAGG
This sequence comes from Polyangia bacterium, assembly GCA_035544435.1. Classification (GTDB taxonomy): domain Bacteria; phylum Myxococcota_A; class Polyangia; order Fen-1088; family Fen-1088; genus DASZFV01. The sequence goes on along the minus strand of DATKFB010000487.1, from coordinate 2,165 downwards.
TTGACAGACATCGTCGGATCGTCTTTGGGCCTGGCGCTCACGCTGCCCCTGTATCCCCTCATCGCCGCGGCCATCTATATCGAGTCCCCAGGGCCGGTTTTTATCCGGCAGAAGCGCGCGGGTCAACTGCGGGAGCCCGGCCCGGCCGCCACGGAAGGCGTGCCTCGGCCTCAGTTCCGCGTCTTCATGATGCTGAAGTTCCGTTCAATGCGGCCCGACGCCGAAAAGCTCACGGGCATCGTGCTCGCGACCGACGACGACCCGCGCATCACGCGCGTGGGCCGGTTCCTGCGCAAGACGCGGCTCGACGAGATTCCGCAGTTCATCAACGTGCTGCTCGGACAGATGAGCCTCGTCGGCCCGCGCCCCGAGCGACCCGAGCTGGCCGAGCAGCTCGCCATGGCCATCCCCTACTTCGAGGAGCGCATGCGCGACCTCAAGCCGGGCATCACGGGCCTGGCGCAGATCTCGCTCGGATACTCGGGAAAGCCCCTGCCCCACAGCGTGCTCGCCAAATTCGAGGCCGATCTCACGAACCCGTTCAAGGTCGAAGGCGCGGAGGACGCGCTCGCCGATCACATGCGCATGAAGCTGCTTTACGATCTCGCGTACAGCGCCGCCACCGAGGACTTCAAGGCGTTCTTCGCCATGGAGATGCGGATCATCCTCCAGACGCCGCTCGTCATGCTGGGCGCGAAGGGAACTTGAAGCCGCGGCCTCGGCCGTGCGGCGCTTGCAATCATGACCCTCTGCGCGCTGTGGACGCTCGCGCTGCTGGCCTACACCTATTTCGGGTATCCCGTCGTCATCGGCCTGCTGGCGCGCCTTCGGCCCGGCGGGTCGGCGGCGCGGACGGCGCGGGCGGCTGACGACGCGGCGCCGCGTGAGGTCAGCGTCAGCGCGTTCTTGCCGGTCTTCAACGGCGCGGCGCTCCTGCGCGCGAAAATCACCAGCTTGCTCGAGCAAGACTACCCACCCGCGCTCCTCGACGTGCTCGTTTACTGCGACGGTTGCACCGACGACACGGAGGCGACGGCGCGCGCGCTGGCCGCCGAGCCGCGCGCGGCGGGCCGGATCCGCGTCGTGGCGTCGGCGGAGCGCCGCGGAAAGCCGGCGGCGATCAACGCCCTGCGCGCCCTGGCCGGCGGGGAATTGCTGCTGCTCAACGACGCGCGACAGCCGCTGTCGCGCGGGAGCGTGCGCGCCCTGGCGCGCGCGCTCGGGGACCCGCAGGTGGGCTGCGCCACGGGCAACCTTGTGCTCGCCGGAGGTGCGCCGAGCGGCGTGTACTGGAAGTATGAGCACTGGATTCGACGGCAGGAGTCGCGCTTCCGCGGCGTCGTCGGCATGACGGGCGCGATCGCCATGATGAGGCGCGCCGAGCTCGATCCGCTGCCCGAAGACCTGATCCTCGACGACGTCTGGATCCCGGCGCGCCTCGGTCTGCGCGGCGAGCGCGTCGCGCTCGTGGCCGACGCCGAGGCGTACGACACCGCCTTCGAGGACGAGCAGGAGTTTCGGCGCAAGGTCCGCACGCTCGCCGGGAACTATCAGCTCTTCGCGCTCGTCCCCGCGCTGCTGTCGCCCTTCGCGAATCCGTTCTGGTTCGAGCTCGTGTCGCACAAGGTCCTGCGCCTGGTTGCGCCGTGGCTCATGCTCGTCCTCGCGGCGACGTCGACGGCGGCCGCCGTCGCGGGCGGCGGCTTCCGTGGCCTGCCAGCCGCGCTCGTCGTCGCGCAAGCCGCGTTCTACGGCGCGGCGGCCGCCGGGCGGCGCGCCGGGCGCCTCGCGGGCGTCGCGCGCACGTTCGTCGTGCTGAACCTCGCGGCCGTCGTGGGCCTCGTTAAGTACGTGAGCGGACGCCAGCGCGTGACCTGGTAAGGACCGCTCCCGACGTCTCCGAAGTGCGCGCACGGGCCTCGAGGCTGTGATATCTCATGGCCGTGAACCGTCGGACGATTTGGCTGCTGGCGCTGGCGTGGCCCCTGGTCTCGGGCTGCCCGCACCCCTACCGCCCCTACAACTATGCCGCCGAGCCTGATCCGCGGCAACAGGAGTTCGTCATCGGACCCTCGGACGTCCTGCGCATCACCGTGTGGCGCAACCCCGATCTTTCGGGCGATGCGGTCGTGCGGCCCGACGGCACCATCACGGTTCCGCTCGTG
>DATKFB010000486.1:0-2211 GCA_035544435.1 Polyangia bacterium | reverse complement strand
ATCGTCGCGGCCTCGGCGGTGCAGAGCCCAAATTTACTCCGTCGGAGCGGCGTTCGTGGCGCGCACCTCGGCGAGCACTTCATGATTCACCCGGGGACGGGCGTCATCGGGATCTATCCTGCGCCCGTGGGAGCCTGGACGGGCGCCTCGCAGGGCTTCGAGGTGCTGGGGCTGCGCGACACCTTGGGCGTGAAGCTCGAGTCGATCAACGTGCCGCCCGAGGTCACGGCGGCTCGGTTGCCCGGCGCGGGGCGCCGGCTCGCGCCTTATCTCGAGCGTCTCGACCACATCGCGACTTGGGCCGTGGCCGTGCGCGCCGAGGCCGAGGGCCGCATCCGCCCGTCGCGCCTGTTCGGCGATCACGTCCGGTACGATCCGACGGCGCGCGATCTCGATCGCGTGCGGCGCGGCATGAAGCACCTCGCCGAGATGCACTTCCTCGCGGGCGCCACGGAGGTCGTCTCGAGCGTGTACGGCCTGCCCGAGGTCTTGCGCTCGCCCGACGAGCTCGGCGTCTTCGACAGCGCCCCGCTCGACGCGCGCGCGTACACGCTCGTGGCGTCACACCTCTTCGGCGGCTGCCGCGCCGGCAGCGACCCGCGCGCGTCAGTCGTCGACCCGCGCCTCAAGGTCCACGGCGTAGAGGGCCTCTACGTCATGGACGCCTCGGTCATGCCGACGAACACGGGCGTCAACCCGCAGCACGGCATCATGGCCGTCGCCACCGTGGCCGCCGAGCGCTTGCTTTAGACCGCATCAATGGGGCGCGCAGAAGTCGCGCACGAGATCGTGGAGGACGTGCAGGCCCCAGGCGAAGCCGGCCACGGGGATGCGCTCGTCGTGCCCGTGGTACATGCGCGTGAACTTCATCGAGGGGTCGAGCTGCACGGGCGAGAAGCCGTAGCAGGTGGCGCCGAGCTTGCGGTAGGCGAAGGCGTCCGTGAATCCCGGGATCATGTAGGGGACGGGCAGGGCCTTCGGATCGTGGCGCGCGAGGATGGCCACGATGGCCTCGTAGAGCTCGGTCTTGGTCTCGAACGTCGTGCCCTCGTGCTCGTCGAGGACCGTGAGGCGGACGTCGCCGCCCACGACGCGGCGAATCTCGTCGAGGAAGCTGGCCGTGGTTTGCCCCGGGATGACGCGCCCGTCGACGGCCACACTGGCGGTCGACGGGATGACGTTGACCTTCTGGCCGCCCGTGAGCACCGTCGGCGTCGCCGTGTTGCGGAGCATGGCGTTGAGCGGCAACGCCTGCTCGAGGTCGCGGCGCTCGAGCCAGCCGAGCAGCGTGGGAGAGAGCGCGGGCGCCAGTAGCGCCGCGAGCGCGCGCCTCTGCGCGAACGGGACGCGGGCCGCGAGCGCGCGAATGAAGCCGCTGACGACCTCGGTGTTGTGCTGCGGCAGCCGCGCGCGCGAGAGCGCGGCGATGGCGACGCCGAGGCGGGCCACGGCGTTGTGCGGATGAGGCATCGAGCCGTGGCCGGGCGGCCCGTCGGCCGCGAGCTCGAACCAGCAGAGCCCTTTTTCGGCCACCTGGATGGGATAGAAGCGCGCGTCGCCGACGTGCAGCGTGTGGCCGCCGGCCTCGGTGAGGACGAACTCGGCCTCGACGGCGGCCGCGTGCCGCTCGACGAGGAACAGCGAGCCGTTCCGCGACCCGGCCTCCTCGTCGGCGACGGCCGCGAAGATCACGTCGCGCTCGAGCGGGACGCGCTGCCGCTTGAGCAGCAGCAGCGTCATGAGGCTCATGGCGACCATGTTCTTCATGTCGATGGCGCCGCGTCCCCACACGCAGCCGTCCGCCTCCTCGGCGGAGAAGGGCGGGTGCCGCCAGGCGGCGTCCTCGGCCGGGACGACGTCGAGGTGGCCGCTCAGCAACAGCGGCGGCTTCCGCCCCGAGCCCGGCAGCCGCGCCACGAGGTTCGTGCGCGACGGCTCTCGCTCGAAGGTCTCGAACGCGATCCCTTCACGCGCCAGTACGCGCGCGAGGATGTCGGCCGCCGCGCGCTCGTTGCCGGGCGGGTTGCTCGTGTCGACGCGCAGCAGCTCCTTGAGGTAGCCGAGGGCTTCCTTCTCGCCCGCGCTCCAGTCGAGCGCAGGCTCAGCCATACTGGCGCGTCAGCTTCGCGACGAACGCGACGTAGGCCTTCATGGCGTCGTCGGGGCTCGTGCCCTTGCGCGCACTCCAGGCGTCGAACTTCGCGCGGCACT
>DATKFB010000485.1:0-3607 GCA_035544435.1 Polyangia bacterium | reverse complement strand
CGCCCGACACGACCATGCCCTTGCTCGTGAGCGCCTCGCGGTAGTCGTTATTGACCTCGTAGCGGTGGCGGTGCCGCTCGGAGATCTCCGTGGCCGCGTAGGCCGCCGCCGCCTTCGTGCCGGGCGCGAGCACGCACGGGTACGCGCCGAGGCGCATGGTCGCACCCTTGTCCGTGACCTTGCGCTGGTCGGGCAGGAAGTCGACGACGGGATGCGGGGTCTTGGGGTCGAACTCGGTCGAGTTGGCGCCTTTGAGCCCCGCGACGTCACGCGCGTACTCGATGACGGCGACCTGCATGCCGAGGCAGATGCCGAAGAACGGAACGCCCTGTTCGCGCGCGTAGCGCACCGCCTCGATCTTGCCCTCGATGCCGCGGCTGCCGAAGCCCGGCGCCACGAGGATGCCGTCCATGGCGGAGAGCATGGCCGCGGCGCCGCGCTTCTCGATCTCCTCCGAGTCGATGTGGTGAAGGTTGACGCGGCACTCGTTGCCGATGCCGCCGTGGATGAGCGCCTCGTTGAGGCTCTTGTACGACTCGACGAGGTCGACGTATTTGCCGACGAGGCCGATGTCGACCTCGGCCTGCGGGCTCTTGAGCCGGTGCACGACGCGCTCCCAGCCCGTGAGCTCCGGCGCGCGCGACCAGATGTTGAGGAGCTCGCCGATCTTGTCGTCGACGCCCTCGCCGTGAAAGCGGATGGGCACCTCGTAGATGCAGCTCACGTCCTCGGCCGAAAAGACGGCGTCGGGCGCGACGTTCGTGAAGAGGGCGATCTTCTTCTTGAGCGACGCCTCGATGGGCTTCTCGGAGCGGCAGAGGAGGATCTCGGGCTGGATGCCGATCTCGCGCAGCTTCATGACCGAGTGCTGCGTCGGCTTGGTCTTGAGCTCGCCCGCGGCGGCGATGTAGGGCACGAGCGTGACGTGCACGGAGATGGCGTTCCCGTGCCCGACCTCGAGGCGCAGCTGACGAATGGCCTCGAGGAAGGGCAGCGACTCGATGTCGCCCACGGTGCCGCCCACCTCGACGATCAGCACGTCCTGCCCCTTGGCGCACGCCACGATGCGCGCCTTGATCTCGTCGGTGACGTGCGGGATGACTTGGACGGTTCCGCCCAGGTACTCGCCGCGGCGCTCCTTCTGGATGACGGTCTGGTAGATCTGTCCCGAGGTCGTGTTGTTGAGCTTCGTCATCCGCTGCGAGATGAAGCGCTCGTAGTGGCCGAGGTCGAGATCGGTCTCGGCGCCGTCGTCCGTGACGAAGACCTCCCCGTGCTGCATGGGGTTCATCGTGCCGGGATCGACGTTCAGGTACGGATCGAGCTTCTGGATCGTGAGCTTGAGGCCGCGCGTCTCGAGCAGGCTGCCGATCGACGCGGAGGCGAGCCCCTTGCCGAGCGACGACACGACGCCGCCGGTCACGAAAATGAACTTCGTCTGTTTCCCAGACACTTTGGCAGGCGCGGTCATCTTTGGGGAACCCCTATCCGCGTCTGCTTGACGCCGAGAAGAATGTCGTCTTCAACTCGGGAGAGCATTCTTTCCATACGGACCTTCGAAGTCAATGCGCGAATGAAATTGTCCAATGCCGACGCGGCGGGAATCATCTTGGTCATCGAGGACGACGTGCACATCGGAGGCCTCGTGGGCCAGGTCTTGACCGAGGCGGGATACAAGGCCGAGATCGTCCGCGACGTCGGGGCGGCCCGCGCGCGCGCGGCCCAGGGCCTTCGGCCGGCTGCCATGCTGAGCGATCTCATGATCGCGGGCTCGTCGGGGCCCGAGCACCTGCGTCACGAGATCGAGACGATCTTTCCTGGCGTGCCGCTCACGCTCATGACGGGCGTTCCCCCAAAGCGGCGCGCGCTGCTCGGCGTCGACGACGACCACATCCTCGAGAAGCCCTTCGAGCTCGAGGCGCTGCTCGCTGCCGTGCGCGCCATGCTGGCGGGCGCTTGAAGATCATCGCGGGTGAGGCGCCGCGGCCGGCGTCACCCGTCGCGCTCGCCATCGGGAACTTCGACGGCGTGCACCGCGGTCACCAGGAGCTCGTTCGCGTCGCGCGCGCGCGCGGCGCGGCAGTGGGCGCACCCGGCGGCGTCCTCACGTTCACGCCGCACCCGGCGCGCGTGTTCGCGCCGGCGCTCGCGCCGCCGCTCATCGTTTCGCTCGAGCGGCGGCTCGAGCTCCTGGGACTCGCTGGCGCCGAGCTCGCGATCGTCGAGGCCTTCACGCCGGCGCTCGCGGCGGTCGAGCCCGAGGCCTTCGTGCGCGAGGTGCTCGTCGACCGGCTCGGCGCGCGCGAGGTCGTCGTGGGCTACGACTTCACCTTCGGGCGCGACCGGCGCGGCACGCCCGCCCTGCTGCGCGACCTCGGCGCGAGCCTGGGCCTCGGCGTGACGATAGTCCCGCCCGTGACGATCGACGGCCTCGTGTGCTCATCGACGAAGGTGCGCGAGTTCGTGCTCGAGGGCCGCGTCGAGGGCGCGGCGCTGCTCCTCGGGCGCCCTGTCGAGCTCACCGGTCCCGTGATACGCGGCGCGGGACGAGGGCGCGGCATCGGCGTGCCCACGGCCAACGTCGCGCCCGAGGGCGAGCTCCTGCCGCGCGTCGGCATCTACGCGGCGCGCGCGCTCGTGTTCGACGCCGAGGGCGCGCTCACGTCGACGCACCGGGCGGCGCTCAGCGTGGGCAGCAACCCGACGTTCGTCGCGGGGGGCAGCGTGACCGTCGAGGCCCACCTGCTCGACTTCGCGGGCGATCTGTACGGCCGGCGCCTGCGCCTCGAGGTGCTCCATCGGCTGCGCGACGAGCGGCGCTTCGAGTCGGTCGAGGCGCTCGTCGCGCAGATCGCCGCGGACGTCGCCGAGGTGCGGGGGCGCCTGCCGTGACGGTCTTCGAGACGGAGACCATGGCCGAGCTCTGCGTCAAGCAGGGGCTCGTGTCCGAGGCGCGCGCGATCTATCGCCGGCTCGTCGCCGAGGCGCCCGACGACAGCACGCGCGCGCGCCGCGCGAGCCGCCTCGCCGAGCTCGCGCGCGGGCCGCAGGGGATCCCCGTCACGCACGTCGAGGAGGCCGTGCACGCACCCGCGTGCGCGCCCGGCCTGCCCGCGCTGACGCTGGCGCGCCGCGCCGACGCCCTGATCTTCACCTGGAACCTGCCGGCCGAGACGCAGAGCCCCGCGCTGCAGGTGCTGCTCGTGCGCCGGGGGCCCGGCGGCATCGAGGCGGAGACGCGGACGCTCCCCCTCGAGGCGCCTCGCGGCACGACGCATGTCGACGCCGCGGGCCTGCACTCGGTTCGCGCCGCGGCAGGCTGGCTCGACGGCGCGCGCTTCGTGCCGCTGGTTCGCCTTCCCGATGGAGGGCCTTGATTCTTGTGATATACGAAGCGCGATGTTGACGTTCTCTGGCGTAATCACCGCGCTCGTGACGCCGCTGCGCAACGACGCCGTCGACGAGGAGGCCTTGCGCCGCCTCATCGACGACCAGATCGCGTGCGGCGTCGACGGGCTCGTGCCCGTGGGGACGACCGGCGAGTCACCCACGCTGACGGTTGAGGAGCACATCCGCGTCATCGAGCTGACGGTCCAACACGCGAAGA
>DATKFB010000484.1:0-3381 GCA_035544435.1 Polyangia bacterium | reverse complement strand
GCGCCTCACTTCACGATCCTCGAGAACGGACAGCCGCTCACGATCGCCACGCCTCCCTGCCCGACGATCTGCTCGGCCACCTGCAAGTCCGAGATCTGCCCCCTGCTGTGCGTCGCCCCCCACGGCGTCGCCGTCACCGGTCCCGAGCTAAAGTGGGACGGCACGTTCTACAAGACGTCGACGTGCGGCCAGGGCACGAGCTGCTACGCCCCGGGCCAAGTGCCCGCCGGCAAATACGTCGCGCGCATGTGCGCCACGCCCGGCACCTTGAGCACGCCCGACGCTGGCTTCGTCTCCACCTGCACGGCCACCGGTCCCACGGCGTGCGTCGACGTGCCCTTCGAATACCCAGGACCGACGCCCGTGGTCGGCCACCTGCCGTAGCGCCTGGCGCCGGTCAGAAGATCTGCTGGAAGCCGGCGCTCACGCGGCCGGGGAGCCCGGCCGGCGTCACCACGCCGTCGCGCAGCGGAACCGCCCAGTCCACGCGCAGGACCGAGGCGTTGAGCTGCGGGATGAGCCAGCGCAACCCGAGCCCCACGTCGGCGCGGATGGCCAGGTCATTCAGCGACGGGGCCGCGTCGCCCACGTCGCAGAATAGGAGCCCGCCCACGCGCTGCGAGTAGAGCGCGAGCGGCGCCGAGCGCAGCTCCGCGTGCCCGACCACGAGGCTCGTCCCCTGGAGCTCGCCGATGACGTAGCCGCGCAGGCCCGTGTCGCCGCCCAGGAAGTAGCGCGTGCGATGCGTGTCGGCCCGGACCGCGTCCAACTCGGCGGAGACGACGACGCGAAGCAGGCGCGCGAGGAGCGGCGACGCGACGTAGAGCTTGCCCTGGACCGTCTGGTCGATGGCGCGGCCCTCGCGCAGGCGCAGCGCGCCCGTCGCGGAGGCGCGCATGTAAGAGCCCCCCGGGCCCACGGCCCAACCGGCCGACGCGCCGAACGGATAGGCGCGAAAATCGGCGCCGAGCTCGGGAGCGCCATAAGCCGCCCGCAGCGACAGAAACGGTCCGAGGCGCGCGTTCTCGCGCAGATCGAACGTATCGAGGTCGCGGTAGATGCCGTACCAGGCGGTGAACAGATCGTACTGGACGTAGGGCTCGGAGCGCAGCTCCGACAGCGGCGCGTACTGGTCGAGAAACGCCTGGACAGCGTCGGGCGTGGCCGCGCCGTAGGCGGCGCCCTCGGCCATCGCCGAGCGTCGATCGTCGAAGCGGTAGCCCAGCGTCACGCGCTGGATCACGAGCCGGCCGAACGAGCGCGTCGCCGCGGCGTCGACGATCGCGTACCGGCGCCGGAAGATGTAAGGGACGGTGACGCCGGGCATGCCCATGATTGGCTCGTTGGAGAGAGCGTTTCCCTGGAAGCCGCGTAGGACGACGTCCTCGTGCCCGAGGTTCAAGCCCGCGCCCCAGCGGCTCGCCAGCGAGTAGAGCGGGTAGAGGAAGGAGAGGCTCTCGACGTTGCCCTCGTAGTCGTTCGTGCCGCGCGTGTAGTCCACGAGCGCCGTCGCGAGCAGCTGGAGCCGCGTGCCCGCGATGTTCGGATCGAAGTACGTCGGGCCCACGGCGAACTTGCCGAGGTCGAGCGAGAACCCGAAGGAAAGGTACTTGCGCCAGCCGAAGAGGTTGTTCTCGGACAGCGAGGTGTCGAGGCTCGACAACGTGTTCTGCTGGAATTCGAAGTCCGTGTTGAAGCGCAGGCTCCAGACGTCGCGGGTCACGACGAGTACGTCGACCGTCCCGGCTCGCGGCGCGGCCACGGGCACGATCGCCACGACGCTCGAGAGCTCGGGCGGCGCGATCGTCGCGCCCGTCGCAGTGACGACGGTGGGCGGGGACTGCAGGTTGCGCATGCTCTCCTCGACGAGTGCCTCGTCGTAGGGCTGGCCTGCCCGGAACAGGAGCTCGCGCTGGAGGATGTCGGGGCGCGTCGTGCGGTGGAAGATGTTGAACCACTGGAAATACCAGTCGCGGCGCGAGAACACCTCCTGGTTGACGACGTAGATCGTTCCGACGACCTTCCCCGCGGGGGCCGGCTCGGGCCGCAGCCCAAGCGTCGCGAGCCCCTCGTCGACGGACTCCCTCTCGAGGCGGCTGAGCGGCCGTTCGGTCTGCGCGTGGGCCTTTCCCACGCCGAGCGACGCGACGGCGATCGACGCGAGCGCCGCCCACGAGAGCCGGCCGGAGACGTCGACGGGTCGCACTGGCAAGAGGGGCATCCGTTCGCGCCTCGCACGGTGCCACCGGGACAACCGATCGCGCAAGCGCGGGCGAAGGGGCGCGGCGCGGCGGTCCTGCTTGCCGGTCCCTATTTGCCGGTCCTGCCTGCTGGTCTTATCTGGCGCCGCTGTTCGCTCGGGCGCTCGGCGATGTGGGCGGCTGGTAACGTGGCGCGCGAGGCCCGGTCCTGCGCACGTAGATGATCTCCTTGACGCCGTCGGAATGGACGACCTCCAGAGTGGAGATGAAGCCGGGATCGCCCTCGAGGATCCAGATCTCGGCCGGGTTGAAGATCAGGTGGTCGACGCCTTCGAGCGCCACCTCGAGCGCCTGGCTCTTTGGGTCGTAGGTGAGCCCGAGGAGACGCACCGCCGAGACCTCGAACTGGTCGCCGAGGGTGGGCGAGATGACCTCGATCGAGGCCGCCCCAGGCGTGTCCTCCTTGAGGAACTTGCGCGTGAAATCGTCGAAGTAGTCCTCCCAATCGCCCCGAGAGAGCTTTCTGGTCGTGCTCATGACGGGGCAATCTAGGCACTCGCGGCGGCGCGTCCAGCCGTCCGCTCGAGCACGTGTGACGATTTCTCGGTCGGTGCTGCCGGCGGCCCACCCGAGCCGGGTGGCCCGATCGGCACACGCACGCCCTGAAACGTCCTAGACGCGCAAACGCTCGAATCCGGCTCACGACCAGCCCCCGACGCGTTGCGTGTCTGGGAAACGGCCCGTAAACGACGGGACCGGGAATTATTCGTGAGCCGGGCCAATCGGGACTGGGACCTATGTTCCTGTCCCCCCAATCGAAAACGCCACATCACGCGTGAGCGCTTGCCCGTTCGCGGCGCGTGCTCTCCCCGAAAGCAGGAGCGAATTCATGGCCAGGTCATCCCTTCTCTTTGTCGTCCTCTCGACCGCCGCGGGCATCGCTTGCAACGGCGGCGGCTCCTCTCCACGCGTGATCAGCGGTGGCGCCGGTTCGGCCGGCTCGACGGCGACGGGCGGAAACGGAGGAGAGCCCGTCGCGGGCGGCACCGGTCAGGGCATGGGCGGTGCTCCCGTCGCCGGCACTGGCGGTACCGCTGAGATGGACGCCGCCGCGGGAACGGGGGGCGCGCCGCCCGCGCTCGACGGCAGCGCGACCGACGGCGCGAGCAGCGATTCCGGA
>DATKFB010000483.1:0-20935 GCA_035544435.1 Polyangia bacterium | reverse complement strand
AGACGCGGAGCTCGTCCGCCTTGCCTTTCACCCGCACCGGCGGGAGCGGAACCGCCGCCACCGCGTCCTGCACCTTGCGGTAGGTCGCCTCGGAGAGAATGATCTGCCCGGCCTGGGCGATGTTGCAGAGGCGGGAGGCGGTGTTCACCGCGTCGCCGATCGCCGTGTACTGGAGCGCGCGCGAGCTCCCGATGGCGCCGGTGACGACGATACCGGTGTTGATGCCGATGCCGATCTTGATCTCGTTCTGGCCCTCGGCGGCGCGGGTGCGGTTCCATTCGGAGAGCACGCGCATCATGTCGAGCGCGCACTGCACCGCCTTGGACTCCGCGTTCTGCATCGCCACCGGCGCGCCGAAGAGCGCAATCACCTCGTCGCCGACGAACTTGTCCAGCGTCCCCTCGTACTTGAAGATCACGTCCACCATCAGCTCGAAGTACTCGTTGAGCATGCGGACGATCTCTTGCGGCGCCCGCGACTCGCTCATCGAGGTGAAGCCGCGGATGTCGGAGAAGAGCAGCGTCACCTCGGACAGCGCGCCGCCCTTCTCGAGCTGCAGCTTGCCCTGCACGACCTGATCGACGAGGTTCGGCGAGAGCAGGCGCTGGAACTGCGCGCGCGTCTTGGCTTCCTGCTCGATCTTGCGCGCGAGCTGCGAGTTGTGGATGGCGACGGCGGCCTGACTCCCGATGCCGCCGAAGATCTGCAGGTCCTTTTCGGTGAAGGCGTTGGTCGCGATCATCGAATCGAGGTGCATGATGCCGAGCAGCTCGTCGTGGTGGATGAGCGGCACCGTCATCGTCGAGCGGATGCCCTGCATGATGACCGAGTGCGCGGCCGAGAAGCGGCTGTCCATCGTCGCGTCCGACGACAGCACCGAGGCCTTGTGGTTCACGACCTCGCTCAGGATCGACTTCGACAGCACGATTTGCTCGTTCTTGCCGTCGCGCGTCCGCGCGATCTTGGGCGTGGGGACGCCGTCCTCCATGAGCAGGATGACGCCGCGGTCGGCGGGGATGAGCTCGAAGGCCTTCATGATGATCTTCTCGAGCAGGACCTCGAGGTTGACCTCGAGGCCGATCGAGCGGCCGAGCTCGTTGGCGAGGCGCAGCTTCTCGTAGTCGCGGCGCAGGACCTCGACGTCGAAGATCTCCTTCTCGGGCAGGAACTCGCGCGTCGCGGGCGCGGCCTGGATCTTCTGGCGGATGAGCGCCTCGGTGACCGAGGGCGCGATCGTGACCTTCTGGAGGAGCGAGTCCTCGGCCGAGCGTTCCTGGTAGGTGAGCCGCGTCGAGCCGAGTGTGATCTCGTCGCCGTCGATGAGAATGTGCTCGTTCAGTCGTTCGCCGCGCAGGAACGAGCCGTTCAGGCTGCCGAGGTCGCGGAACAAGAACCGTCCGTCGGGCTGGCGGATGATCTGCGCGTGCTCCTTCGACACGATGCGATCGAGGATCTGCAGGGTGTTGTCGGGGTGCCGACCGACGGTGTTGACGGCCCCGAGCTCGTAGTCGCGCCGCTGGTCGTTGCCCGTGACGATGATCTTGCCCATGCCGGGGAGCCCGGCCGGCATCATAACCCCAAACGGCTCGGTCGCCGGCTGGGATTCCGAGCCCTGAGGCCCCTCGGGTCTGGGTTCCGGTCCGCCGCCCATCGATCTACACTGCGGCCCTGTCGCCCCGGCAAGACCTGGCCACGCGGCGAGCCGAAAACTCCCATGTCTTCGTTGACCCCGACCCCCATCCCAATCGGCCGCACCGACGAGGTGACCCAGCCCAGCATCCCCGCGGGCGCCGTGTACGGCTCCGACGGCAAGCGTGTGCTGGAGCGGTCACCCGCGCAGTGGGAGGCCGAGGCCCTCGCGACCGCCGAGGAGGCCGAGTCGCGCGAGGGCGTGGCCGCGGGCGCGCTGCGCTACGCGGCCGCGCGCATGCTCGAGGACGGCGTCGGCGACGTCGTCGCGGCCGCCGATCATCTGCAGATGGCCGTCGCCGTGCAGCCCACGCAGACCTTTCGGCCCGTGCTGGGGGCGCTGCGCGTCCACGCCGTCGAGGCGGGCAGCACGTGGGCCGCGACCGAGCTCCTGGACGCCGAGGCCGCCGCCGCGGCGTCGGTGGCCGAGCGCGCCGAGCTCCTCGTCGAGAAGGCCTATCTGTTCGAGGACGGCCTGCTCGCCTCGGAGCCGGCGCGCCAGGCGCTCGAGGAAGCGCTCGGGCTCGTGCCCGCGCATCGCGGCGCGCTCGAGGCGTTGCACGAGATCGCCGATCGCACGGGAGACGCGGCGCTGCTTCGCTCGGTGGTCGAGCGCAAGCTCGCGGGCGCAGCTTCGGCGCCCGAGCGGGCGCGCCTCCTGGCGCGGCTCGCCCAGCTCGCTGAGGCCGATCCGAGCCGGATCAGCGACGCGCTCTCGCTCTATGGGCGCGCGCTCGACGAGACCGAGGACCCCGCCGACGGAGCGGGCGCCGTCGCCCGCGCAGGCTTGCGTCGCGCTGCCGCGCGCATCGGCAAGGATGCGGAGCTTCTGCGCGGCCTCGTGCTCGAGGCCGAGGCCACAGCCGTGGGGGGCGCGCGCGCGCCTTGGCTGGCCATGGCGGCCGGCCTCGCGCGACACCGCCTCGGTACGGCCGAGCGCGCGGGCGAGCTCGTCGAGGCGGCGCGCGCCGAGGCGCCCGAGGACGCCGCGCTCCTCGCGATCGCCGCCGAAGATCACGGAGCGGCCGGACGCTGGACGCGCGCGCGCGAGGCGCTCGACCAGCAGGCGGCCCTCACGAGCGATCTCGACTGGGCGGCGGCGTTGCTCGGGCTCGCGGCGCACATCGCCGAACAGCACGAGGGCGACAACGACGCGGCCGCCGCGCGGCACCACCGGGTGTTGGTAAGCCGCGCCGCCGATCCCGTGACGCTGCTGGCGCTCGAGCGCATCGCCTCGCGCACGGGCGACGCGCGCGCCCAGGTCGAGCTGGCCGTCGCGGCCGTCGGGCGCAGCGTCGACGCCGCCGAGCGCGCCGCGCTGGCCCTGCGCGCCGCCGAGCTCGCCGAGACCGCCCTGCACGACGCGACCCAGGCGGCGGCCCTCGCGCGGCGCGCGCTCGAAGCCGTGCCCGGCTACGCGCCCGCGCTGCACCTGCTCGAGCGGCTCTACCCGGCGCTCGGGCGGTGGGACGAGATGGTGGGCGTCGTCGAGGCCGAGACGGTCTCGCGCGTCGGCGCCGAGGCGGTCTCCGCCGCCGCCGAGACGCCGCCTGCCGGCGAGGACGGCAGCCTCCGCCTTGAGCGTCTCGGCACCCTTTACGAGGAACGCCTCGGCGATCCAGGGCGCGCGCTGGCGTTGTTCGGCGAGTGGGCGAGCTCCGGCGTGCGCAAGCCCGCGGCGTTGCGCGCGCTCTTGCGCGCCGCCGAGAAGGCCGGCGACGCCCTCGTCGCCGCCGAGGCGGCGCTCAGGCTCGGTACGGACGTGCCCGGTCTTTCTGATGAGGCGAGCGTCGCCTGGCGGTACCGCGCCGCGACGATCTACGAGGAGCGCGCCGCCGCCGACGACGAAGCCATTCGCGCCTATGACGCCGTGCTGGCGCTCGCGCCCGCCTTCCGGCCCGCCATGGAGGGCCTCGCGCGCGCCCACGAGCGTCGCAAGAACCTCGAAGCGCTCGTGGAGGTCCTCTCGCGCCAGGCCGCCAGCGAGACCAACCCCGCGCAAGCGAGCACCCTCGAGGTCGAGGCGGCGCGGCTCGCGCTCGGCCGCATCGGCCGCCCCGAACAGGCGCTCGCGTCGGTGGCGCGCGCGCTCGCGTTCGATCCGGCGAACGTCGCGGCCCACGCCGAGCACGTCCGCGTGCTGGCGCGGCTCGGCCGCGGCGAGGAGCTCGCGGCCGCGCTGGGCGCGCTCGCGCAGCTGGTCGCGGATCCGGCGGCCAAAGCGGCGCTCTACCGGCGCCAGAGCGAGATCTTCGAGTGGCAGCTGCGCCGCCCGCGCGAGGCCCTGCTCGCGATCGAGCGCGCGCTGTCCGTGGCGATGCAGGCGCGGCCGCCGGGCACGGGGACGGCCGAGCTCGTGCAGGAACGGCTCTATCAGCTCCTCGGGCGTTCGGCCGAGGTCGCGACGCTGCAGCACAAGCGCCTCGCCGCCACGACGGCCGAGTCCTCGGCGCGAGGCGCGGCGCCCGCGCTGGGCGCGCCTTCGCCCGGGCGCCGCGTCGATCTCGCTTGGCGCCTCGCCGACGCGGCCGACGCCGTCGCCGTCCTCGAGCTCGTGCTCGACGACGCGCCCACGGAGGTCGTGGCGCTCGAGGCGCACGTGACCTTCCTGCGCCGCCTCGGGCGCGATCGCGAGGCGGGCCTCGCGCTCGAGCGCCTCGCCGAGATCGCCCAGCAGCCGGAGGCGAAGGCGGCGCTCTGGCGCGCGGCGGCCGCGGCCCGCGATCGCACGGGGACCCGCCTCGGCGAGGCCATGCTGCTGTGGGAGCGGATCGTCGACGCGAAGCCCACCGTGGGAGCGCTCACGGTCTTCGAGCGACACGCCGTGAGGCGCGGCGATTGGCCGCGCGTCGTGCTCGCGCGGCGAAAGCTCGCCGAGATCGCCCCCGACGGCCCGACGCGCGCCGTCTACCTGTGGGAGCTCGGCCTCGCGCACCTGTCTGCGGGAGATCTGCGCGGCGCCGACGCCGACTTCGAGCGCGCCATCGACGCGGACGCGAGCTTCCTGCCGGCGGTGCGCGCGCTCGGTCGCCTGCGCGAGGCGACCGGCGAGGCGCGCTCCGCCGCCGAGCTCTTCGCCCGGCTCGCGCGGCTCACGAAGGCCGCGACGCGCGCCGCCGACGCCTTTCGCCGCGCCGCGCGCCTCTACGCCGCCAGCGAGTCGAGCGAGGGCGGCGACGAGAACGACGATCAGCTCGCGGCCCGCTGCCTCGAGGAGGTGCTCGCGCTCGAGCCCGAGGCCGAGGCCGACTTCCAGGCGCTCGAGGCCATCCTGCGCGCGCGGGCCGACACCGATCGTCTCGCGCAGGTGATGCGTCGGCGCGCCAGCACGGGCACGGTCGTCCAGCGCCGCGATCGGCTCCTCGCGCTGGCCGCACTCTTGCGCGAACGCGACGCCAACGACGCGGCGGCCGCGCTCGCCGAGGCCGTCGAGCTCGACCCGTCTTCCGTGCAGGCGCTCGCGCGGCTCGCCGAGGTCCAGGCCGAGCTCGGTCGACCGGCCGAGGCGGTCGCCTCCCTCCAGCGCGTGATCGCCGCCTCGCCCGATCCGCGCGTCGTGAGCGCCGCCTGGGTGCGCATCGGCGATCTCGCCGAGCGCAACCTCGCCGACGTGGGCGCCGCCGTCGAGGCTTATCGCAGCGCGCTCCTCTCGACGCCCGACGACGTGCGCGCCCTCACGGGCCTCGTGCGCGGCCTCTCGCGCCGGCGCGACTGGGCCAACGCGGCGCTCACGCTGCGCAGGCTCGCCACCGTCGATCCCGATCGCGACGCGCGCGTGATTCACTTCATGTCGCTCGGCGATCTGCTGGCCGGCGCCGCCGAGGATCCCGAGGGCGCCGCCGACGCGCTCGAGCAGGCGCTGCTGCTCGATTCGCGCCACGCCGGCGCGATGGACCGCCTCGACGCGATCCTCACCGAGCTCGACGAGCCCTCGCGCCTCGCGGCGGCGCTCGGGCGCTTCCTCGAGATCGAGCCGCACGCCAAGGCGCGGCGCATGCGGCTCGCGTCCCTGTGGAGCGGCCCGCTCGCGTCGCCCCACCGGGCCGTCGATGAGCTCCGCATCGTCGTCGCCGAATCGCCCAAGGAGGTGCCGGCGCGCGCCGAGCTCGCGCGCGTCCTCGAAGAGGCCAAGCGCCTGCCCGAGGCCATCACCGAGCACCTCGGCTTGCTGAGCGTCGAGGCCCTGCGCCTCGATTCGCTGCGCGCGCTGCGCCGCCTCTTCGATCGCACGGGGCAGCCCCACCGCTCGGCGCGCGCCGTCGCCGCCCTCGCGGCGCTCGGCGCAACGGACGCCGCCGAGATCCGTGCCGTGCGCGAGGCGCGCGTGCGCTGGACGGACCAGACGGTCGGGGCCGTCACGACCGCCGAGTTCGAGGCCGTCATCCGCCACCCCGACGAACGTCACCCGGCGACGGCGTTGCTCGCCTCCATGGTCGAGGTGCTGCCGCGCCTGTACGCGATGAGCCTCGAGGACTGGGGCGTGACGAAGGCCGACCGGCTCGGGCCGCGCTCGGAGGAGCCCATGCTCCCCATCATCTCGCGCGTCGCGGCGCTGCTGGGGCTCACGGAGGGCTTCGACATCTACCTGGCGCGCACGGGCACGACGCAGGTCGAGGTCGAGGCCAGCCAGCCACCCGCGGTGCTCGTGCCGACGACGTTGGCGGCGATGCCGCGGCAGGAGGCCTACCTGCAGCTCGGGCGGCAGCTCGGGCGCATCCGCGCGGCGACGCACGCGGCGCTGCGCGTGCCGCTCAAGGACCTGGGTCTGCTCATCGCGGCCGGCGTCCGCACGGTGTATCCGGACTACGGCCGCGGCGCGCTGCCCGAGGACAAGCTCAACGACGTGTCTCAAAAGATCGCGCGCGCGTTGCCGCGGCGGCATCGCCGGGCGTTCGAGCAGGCGGCGCTGTCGTTTCGCGACGGCGGCGTGTTCGACAGCGACCGGTGGCGGGCCGCGCTCCTGCACACGGGTCACCGGGCGTCGATCGTCGCCTCGGGCGACGTGCTCGGCGCCTTCGACCACATCGCGCGCCTCGATCGTCGCCTCGCGGCGGCCATCGTCCAGTCGCCCGAGGAGCTCCTGCGCGCGGCCTCCGCCAACATCGAGGTCATCGAGCTGGTCAACTTCGCGCTCGGCGAGGAGCTCGCGACGCTCAACCGCCGCCTGGGCCTCGATTAGGGCGGGGCGGGTGCCACGGGCGCCGCGGCGTCGGCCGCCGCGGTCTTGAGCTCGCGGCCGACGCGGCTGCGCAGGCAGCCGATGCCCAGCGCGGCTTGCAGCGTGAGCGCGAGGGCCTGCCCGACGAGGCTCGCCGCGAGCACCGCGGCCTTCTGGGCCTCGATATTGCCCGGGGCGTAGCGGGCGAAGAAGTACACCATCGCCGCCTGCGTCGTGCCGAGACCTTGCACCGAGATAGGCAGCACGGCGATGAAGAACACGATGGGAAGCGCTGCGACGGCCTGAGCGATGGGGACGGCGACGCCGAAGGCGCGCAGCATCGAGGTCTGGTAGACCATGAGCGCGACGATGTGCGGGACGCGCACGAGCAGCGCCCGGGCATGTCCCCGGGGGCCGGCCGCGAGCAGCACGTCGAAGACGGGCCGACGCGCGAGCCAGGCCGGCTTGAGCGCGACGGCGACCGCGTAGACGGCGAGGCCCGCGTAGGCGACGCTCACGATGACGGCCACCGCGTGCGGGACGTCGGGCGCGACGGCCAGGCCCACGCTCGCGAGCACGAGCAGCGCGAGGACGTTGACCCCCATGATGAGCAGCACGGTGGCGACGCCGCGCAGGACCGGCGCGCCCGTCACGCGGTGCACGAAGTAGACGATCGCGCCCTGGCCGACGTTGTAGTTGATGGCGGCGAGCAGGTAGGTGGCGCCGCGCACGACGAGCACCTGCGCATAAGACAGCGGCGCGACGAACCAGGCGAACGTCTTCCAGATGGCGAACGAATCGGCGAAGTAGATCGCGGCGACGCCCGCGACGCCGAGCGGAATCGTCCACGGCGCGGCGCCGCGCGCCGCCCCGACCACCGTGGCGAAGGGGATCTTGCGGAACAAGAGGAAGAGCAGCGCCGCTGTCACCAGCCAGGCCGCGGCGCGGCTTACCCGTTTGAGCATCGATCTCGAGTCCGAGTCACGGGGCGGGCGTCGGGGCGACGGCGGCCGCCGCGGCCTCCGCGGGCGGTGGGGCGGCAGGGGCCGGAACGGCGACGAGCTGGACGGGAACGGCGACCGTGGCGCGGGCGGTCACGTCGACGACTCGTTCGGCCGTGACGTAGCCCGCGCGCGAGACGATCAGCGTGTAGCGGCCGGGTGCGGCGTCGAGCACGACGGGCGAGCGTGCCGCGACGGGCATCCCGTTGAAGGTCAGCTCGGCGTCCACGGGCGTCGTCGAAATCTGCACATGACCCGGCGCGCGCACGAGGACCTGCAACACGCCGATGGCGATCGCGACGCCAGCCACGACGCTCGCGACCGACCAAACGCGGCGCCGGCGGCGGGTGTCGGCCTCGAAGGCTTCGGGATGGCCCGAGAGCTCCGCGATGGCGAGCGCCTCGACGCGCACGCTCTGCCGCCGCGTGAGCCGGCACTTCGAGATGGCTTCGCTGAAGGTCGCCATGTCGGGCCAGCGTTTGTCGGGATCCTTCTCGAGCGCGCGGAGAACGACGGCGTCGAGATCGACGGGCAGCGTACCCGGTGGCCGCAGCGCGCTCGGCGCCCGGGGCGCCTCCGTCGCGGGCGCTTCGGGCGCGGCCTCTGCCTCGTTGGCGGCAAGAGGTGGCTGGCCGGTCACCATCTGGTAGGCGAGGGCGCCGAGCGCGTGCACGTCGACGCGGTGATCGAGGGCGCCCGGCTGGGGCTCGGCGCCGAGCGGCTCGGCCTCGAGGCGCGCGACGCCGAAGCCGCGCACCTTGACGAAATCACGCCGGCCCGCGCGCGGCTCGACGAGCACGTTCTCGGGGCCGAGGTCGCCGTGCACGATGCCGTGGCGGCTCGCGGCGCCGAGCGCCGCCGCGATCTGCAGCACGATGCCTTGCGCGCGGTCCCACGGCAGCGGCCCGTCCTTCGCGAGCACGTGCGCCAGGTCCGTGCCCTCGGTAGGTTCGGTCGCGAGGAAGACCGCGCCCTGCGGCGACCGACCGCCGTTGATGATCTGGACGACGTTTTCGTGGCCGATGCGCGCCAGGGTCCGCGCCTCCTCGAGGAACTGATCGACTGCGGCCGGGCGCACGTGCTCCGCGGCGAGCACCTCGATGATTACGTGCCTTTCCCCGGAGAGGTGCTCGGCCTCGTACAGCTTGCCCCGGCCGTGTCCGTCGAGCCTGCGCACGACGCGGTAGCGGTCGAGGAAGACCTGACCGAGCAGGGGATCTCCGCTGCCTCCTTTATGGCCGTCTGAGCTCGACATCGTCGCCCTGGGGCCTCGTCCTCTCGTCGGGGATGCGCGTGACGAGCTTCAAAGTAGGGTTTTCCATCTGGAAACGCAAACCGATCACTGGCGCGTCGTGCCGGCGCGCCGGCCTCGCGGCGGCGTCGCCGCATCATCACTGCAACAAGACGCGCACGTCGGTGATGAAATAGCGCGTGTCGCCGAAACAGGAGTTGGGGAGCCCCTTCTTCTCCTCGTAGTGCAGCGCGACCTTCTTGCCCTCCATTTCGGCCAGCTTCTTCGCGACGCCGTCATCAGGAACGGTGAAGGCGAAGATCTGCGGGATGGACCCGGGCACGGGCGACATGGCGAGCTCGCCCTCCCAGGTGCGGCAAACCCAGCCCCGGTGCGAGAGCTTCTGAACGTAGCCGATGCGATCGCCCGACGAGTAGCTGAACTTGAGCGCTGCGAGCGTCCACAAGCCCGCGCCGCCGAACACGATCGCGAGGAAGGCGAGCGGAACGATCTTGAGGCGGTGCCGGCGGAAGAAGGTCGGCGCGAGAGAAGGGGGTGCGGGGGAATCCGTGGTCACGAAGCGAACGCTATGCGGAAAGCCCCCCGCTGCCAAGCGCGCCCAACCCCTCCCACTCGCGCCACGGGTCGGACATCGTGGCCGTCGACGCGACGTCGTGCGCCTCATGAAACAGCCGGAAGAAGACGGCGTAGCGCACGTGCGGCCCGAGATTGGGCGCGGCGCCGTGCGCGAGCTGGTAGTGCGCGAGGAGCGCGTCGCCCGCGCGCACGCGCAGCTGGCGCGGCGCCGGGAGCGCGATGGGCGGGAACCCGGTGAGGAGCCCGTCGGTGCCGTGGGCCGCGAAGTGGCGAGCGAGCGCGGTGTGCGTCCCGGGCCACACGGTGAAGTTCCCGCGAAAGGGCAGCTCGACGTCGTTCAGGAACACGCCCCCGAGCGCCGTGAAGTGGAAGATGGTGTTCGGCGTGACGCCGTTGAGCGGCCCCGGCATGCCGTCGATGTGGGGGTGGGGCTCGCGCGGCGCCGTGCCCTCGCTGGGGGCTCGCGGAAAGCGCAACGCGATCTGCCCGGTCGTGGGCGCGCGCACCTTGCAGGCGCCGATGGCCGCCTCGGCGAGCGCGCGCAGGCCCGTGCCGGCGTAGAGGTCGAGGATGGGCGGCGCGCTCACGAGCTCGGGGCAAAAGGTCTGGGCGCGCATGGTCCACAGCGCGTCCTTGGCGATGCCCTGCTCGCCGAGGGAGTGGTTGATGGCGCGCAGGGCGGCCTCGACGCGCTCGCGCGAGACAAGGCCCGGCACGAGCAGGTAGCCTTCGTCGACGAGGGCGCGTTCCTGGGCGGGAGTGAGCGTCACGACGAGCAATACAGCTTAGCAAGACCACGGGAGGAGACGAATCGCATGAGAGACAAGCTGCAGTGGGGCGTGATCGGAACGGGGCAGATCGCGTCCGATCTGGCCTTGGCGCTGGAGACGTCCACGCGGTGCCGCATCGTGAACGCGGCCGGCTCGTCGCCCGAGAAGGCGCGCGGGTTCGCGGCGCACTGGCGCCTGCCGCGCGCCGCCGCGTCCGTCGACGAGCTCGTCGCCGATCCGGGCGTCGACGTCGTCTACGTCGCGACGCCGCACCCGGCCCACGAGGCGCACGCGCTCGCCGCGATCGCCGCCGGCAAGCCCGTGTTGTGCGAGAAGCCGCTCACGATGGACGCCGCAGGCGCCGCGCGCGTCATCGAGGCGGCGCGCGCCCGCGGCGTCTTCCTCATGGAGGCCTTCATGTACCGGTGCCACCCGCTCGTGCGCGCGCTCGTCCAGCGGCTCCAAGACGGCGTCATCGGGCCCATCCTGCACGTGCGCGCGGAGTTCGGTTTTCGCAAAGAGCGCGATCCGGCGGGCCGTCTCTACAACGTCGCGCTCGGCGGCGGCGCCATCCTCGACGTCGGCTGCTATCCGGCGTCATTCGCGCGGCTCGTGGCCGGCATCGCCGCGGGTTTCCCGTTCGCGGAGCCCACGAAGCTCGACGCCACCGGGCACCTTGGCCCCACGGGCGCCGACGAGCTGGCCTCGGCGTTGCTGACGTTCGCGTCGGGCGTCACGGCCACGCTCGGGACCGCCATCCACCACGCGACGGGACGGAGCGCGATGATCCTCGGAGAGGCGGGCTCCATCGAGATGCCCGATCCGTGGGCGCCCGAGAGCCGCCGGCACGGCCACAAGACGGGCTTCACGATCCACCGCGACGGCCATGCGCCCGAGCTCGTCGCGTTCGAGACGAAGCTCGACTCCTACGCGCTCGAAGCCGAGCTCGTCGCCGACGCGCTGCCCGCCCTCGAGGCGCCGTGGCCCGCTATGACGCCGGCCGACACGCTCGGCAACATGAAGTTGCTCGACGCCTGGCAAGCCGCGGTACGTTCGGGGCCCTCCGTACGAACCTGATCGCTACATCTGATCCGGCGCGCTGATGCCGAGGAGATCGAGGCCGAGCGCGAGCGTGCGGGCGGAGACCTCGCACAGCGCGAGGCGCGAGGCGCGCGTCGGGCCGTCGGCTTTGAGCACGGGGCACGCTTCGTAAAACGACGTGAAGGCGCTCGCGACGTCGTACAGGAACGCGCAGATGCGGTTCGGGTGGCAGCCTTCGGCGGCGCGCTCGAGGGCGCCCTCGAGCTGGACGAGAGCGAGAGCGAGCGCGCGCTCTTGCGGGGCGTCGAGCGCGAGCGCGCCGGGCACGGTCTCTTCGCGAGTTGCCTCGTGCGCCTTGCGCAGGATCGACCGGATGCGGGCGTGCGCGTACATGAGGTAGGGCGCCGTATTGCCCTCGAACGACAGCATGCGGTTCCAGTCGAAGACGTAGTCCTTGATGCGATCGTTCGAGAGATCGGCGTACTTCACGGCGCCCACGCCCACGGCGCTGGCGATGCGCGCCTGCTCGGCGGCGGGGAGATCGGGCGACTTGTCGCCGACGACCTTGGCGGCGCGCGCCACGGCCTCCTCGACGAGCGAGGCCAGGCTCACGGACTCGCCGGCGCGCGTCTTGAGCATCTTCTTGTCGGGCCCGAGCACGGAGCCGAAGGCGACGTGCTCGAGGCGGACGCTTTCGTCGGCCCAGCCCGCGAGGCGCGCCACGGCGAACACCATGGCGAGGTGCTGCTGCTGCGGCGCCCCCACGACGTAGAGGAGGCGCCTCGCGCCGAGCTCGCGCACGCGCTGGCGTAGCGCCGCGAGATCCGTCGTCGCGTAGCCGTAGCCGCCCTCTTGCTTGCGGATGATGAGCGGCACTGGCTCGCCCTCGCGCCCCATGAAGCCCGGCGGAAAGACGCAGATGGCGCCCTCGCTCTCGACGGCGAGACCCTTGCGCGTCAGCTCCTCGACGACCTCGGGCAGCGCGGCGTTGTAGCGGCTCTCGCCCACGACGTCCTCGGGCCGCAGCGTCACGCCCAGCACGGCGTAGAGGCGCGAGAAGTGTTCGACGGAGACGTCGATGAGGCGCCGCCAGTGCGCGAGCGTCTCGGCGTCGCCGGACTGCAGCAGCACGACGCGGCGGCGCGCGCGGTCGGCGAAGGCCGAGTCGCCGTCGAACTTCGCGCGCGCCGCGCGGTAGAACGCGCCGAGCTCGCGCACGCCGGCCTCGCCGCCGGCGGAGCCCTCGTCGATCAGGTGCTCGATGAGCATGCCGAACGGCGTGCCCCAATCGCCGACGTGGTTGCGCCGAATGACCTTGTGGCCCTGCCACTCGAGCAGCCGCGCGATCGAGTCGCCGATGATCGTGCTGCGCAGGTGGCCGACGTGCATCTCCTTGGCGACGTTGGGGCCCGAGTAGTCGATGACGACGGTCTCGGGCGTGGCGGTGCACGCCACGCCGAGACGGTCGTCGGCGCGCATACGGCCGAGGAGGTCCGCCAGGAAGTGAGTCCGCAGCGTGAGGTTGAGAAATCCCGGCCCCGAGACCTCGACGCTCGCGATGACGTCGTCGGCCAGGAGCTTGGCGGCGATGGCCGTCGCGACCTCGCGCGGGTTCTTCTTGAGCTTGCGCGCGAGCCCCAGCGCGAGGTCGGCCTGGTAGTCCGCGTGCTGTGAGCGGTGGAGCGCCGGATCGGCTTCGGCGGCGTCGTCGCCGAGAGCGAGGCGCGTGGCCGTCCGCAGGCGATCGCGGAGGGGGACGAGGGGGTCGATCATGCCGGCGCGTAGCCTACATGGCCGAGTGCCCGGTGCGAACTGGTCGAATGAAGGGGCCCTTGACGTCATGACGGGGCGGAGTCAGGCCGTTCGCTTGCCCAAGGAGTTCCGGTTCTCCGGCGACACCGTGCGCGTGCATCGCGAAGGCCAGGCCGTGATTCTGGAGCCTGATGACTGGCCGGACGGCTACGTCGAGTCCTTCGCCGGCATTCCGGAGGATTTCGTGCGACCCGACCAAGGTGATGTCGATAAGCGCGACAAGCTCGCATGAAGTTCCTGGTCGACACCAACATCTGTATCTACGCGCTCAAACAGAACCCGATCGTGCTGGAGCGGTTGCTCGAACACAAGCCCGTCGACGTGGGGCTCAGCGTGATCACAGAGGCCGAATTGCGCACAGGGGCGGCCAAGAGTACGCCGCCCACGCGGACGGCGCGCCTCCTTGAAAATTTTCTCCGCCCGCTGACGGTGGTCGAATTCGTGTCGGCGGACGCCGTCGCGTACGCCAGTTCCGCGCCAAGTCGAGCGCGCCGGCATGGCTATAGGGCCGCTCGACACGTTGATCGCCGCCCAGGCAATGGCCCGCGGGCTCACGCTGGTCTCGAACAACGAACGCGAGTTTCCGAATCGGGGGGCTCCGGCTCGAGAACTGGGCGACCTGAGGTCGCGATCGACGGCGCCGGCTTAGCGCCGAGCGGACGTCGACGTCACGGGTACGGCGGCTCGAATGGTCTGCGCAACGACGCAGTACCGCTCCGTGAGCTGGATGAGCTTCGCGACCTGTTCGTCGGTCGCATCGGTGTCGAGCTCGAAGCGGAGGCGCACGGCGGTGAAGCCGACGGGGGCTTTCTTCGAGACGGCGAGTGTCCCGCGAAAGTCGATGTCGCCCTCGGCGAGGACGTCGCCCGCGCGCACGTTCAGCGCCATGGCCTTCGCCACGGCCCCGAGCGTCACCCCGGCGCAGCCCACGAGCGCCTGGAGCAGCATGTCGCCAGAGCACGCCTCCTGGCCCGAGCCACCCGTCGCCGGGTGCAGGCCCGCGACGGTGGGAGACGGGCTGGTCTCCACGATGGCCGTCACCGAATCCGTGGCCAGCCGCGCCCGCGCCCTAAGAATCAGCTGCGCGGCCTTGGGATCGTCCTTGTACTTCGCCTTCAGCGGCGCCTGGCGCGCGCGCAGCTCGTCGGCTGTCATCAGGCGAGCGCCTTCACCTGAAGGCCTCTTGCAGCTCGGCGAGCGCCTTGTTGCCGGGGCACAGCTTCTCGAACGGGACCTGGTTGAGCGGCTCGTCGATCGTGCCCGCGATCTCGTGCATCTCGGGCGCGGTCTCGTCGACGAAGAGGAGGCCCGTCGGCACCTGGCCGCTCTTCTGGTGGTCCATGAGGTACCCCATGGCCTTGTCGCGCGAGCGCGGATCATAGCCCTCGGCGACCTTCGTGAAGCGCACCACGCTGCCGTCGTGCATCGTCACGGCCGTCGTGCCGACGGGCTGGACCTCGGCCGTGATCTCCGCGGCGAGCGGCACGAAGTCCGCGTGCGAGATCTCGACGTTGCGGTCGCGCGTGTACTTGTAGCTCTTCGTCGATCCCTCGTGGTCGTTGAAGGTCACGCAGGGGGAGATGACATCGATGAGCGCGAAGCCCTTGTGGCGCAGCCCGGCCTTGAGCAGCGGCACGAGCTGCTGCTTGTCGCCCGAGAAGCTGCGCGCCACGAACGTCGCGCCCAGGCTGAGCGCGAGGATGGCCGGATCGATGGGGCTGTAGGCGTTGGCCTCGCCCTTCTTGCTCTTCGTGCCCACGTCGGCGCTCGCCGAGAACTGCCCCTTCGTGAGGCCGTAGACGCCGTTGTTCTCGATGACGTAGAGCATGTTGAGGTTGCGGCGGATGGCGTGGCAGAGCTGGCCGAGACCGATGGAGAGCGAGTCGCCGTCGCCCGAGATGCCGATGTACGTGAGGCCCCGGTTGGCGGCGTTGGCGCCCGTCGCGATCGACGGCATACGGCCGTGCGCGCTGTTGAAGCCGTGCGCGGCGTTGACGAAGTAGGTCGGCGTCTTCGACGAGCAGCCGATGCCGGACAGCTTGACCACGTGGTGCGGCTCCGTGTCGAGGTCGTGGAAGGCTTGGATGATGCCGGCCGTGACGGAGTCGTGCCCGCAGCCCGCGCACAGCGTGGACATCGCGCCCTCGTAGTCGCGCACCGTGAGCCCGAGCTTGTTCTTCGGGAGGCCGGGGTGGACGACCCGCGGTTTCGGAATGAAGGTCATAGGGCCTCTCCCATCTGCTGCGTGAGCTGACGCTTGACGCCGTCGACGACGTGGTGGGCCGACAGCGGGAACCCACCGTACGCGAGCACCGAGCGCAGGCGCGCCTTGTCGATGCCCGTCTCGTTGACGAGCAGCGTGCGGAGCTGCGCGTCGCGGTTCTGCTCGACGACGTAGATCGTCTCGTGGGCGCGCAGGAACTCCTCGATGTTGCCGCCGAACGGGAAGCCGCGCACGCGCATGAAGTTGGCCTTGATGCCCTGCTCCTTGAGCAGCTCGATGGCCTCACGCACGCCCTGGTCGCAGCCGCCCACGGTGACGATGCCGATGGTCGCGCCTGGCATCGTGCGGATGTCGGGGGCCGGCACGTGCTTGGCCGCGCTCTTGTGCTTGTGGGTCAGGCGATCGACGACCTCTTGATACTCGTCGGGGATCTCCGTGTACTTGCCGAGCTTGTTGTGGCCCGAGCCGCGCGTGAAGTAGGCGCCCTTGGGGTGCACGCCGGGCAGCGTGCGCGACGTGACGCCGTCGGCGTCCGAGTCGGAGTAGCGCTGGAACCGCTCCATGGCCGACAGCTCCGCGGCCGACAGGACGCGCCCCTTGTCGGGCCGGTACGTGTCGTCCCACTTGAGCCGCGGGCACATCCAGTCGTTCATGCCGATGTCGAGGTCCGTGAGCACGAAGACGGGCGTCTGAAAGCGGTCGGCGAGATCGAACGCCTTCGGCGCCATCGTGAAGCACTCCTCGGGGTTCGCAGGGAAGAGCAGGATGTGCTTCGTGTCGCCGTGGGAGGCGTACGCGCACGTGAGAATGTCGCCCTGCTGCGTGCGCGTCGGCATGCCCGTCGAGGGGCCCGTGCGCTGCACGTCGACGATGACGGCCGGGATCTCGGCGTAGTAGGCCAGGCCGATGAGCTCTCCCATGAGCGAGATGCCGGGGCCCGAGGTCGACGTGAAGGCGCGCGCGCCGTTCCAGTTCGCGCCCAGCACCATGCCGATGGCCGCGAGCTCGTCCTCGGCCTGCAAGATGCAGAAGTTGTTCTTGCCCGTCTCGGGATCGCGCCGGTGCGCCGCGCAGAAGCCGCGGAAGGCGTCCATGAGCGACGTCGACGGCGTGATGGGGTACCAGGCCGCAACCGTCGCGCCCGCGAACATGCACCCGAGCGCGAGCGCGGTGTTGCCGTCGATGAGGATCGAGTCGCGCGTCGAGTGGCTGCCGTCCATCGTCTTGAGGTGGAACGGCAGCGGGCACTGGAAGTGCTGCTTTGCGTGCCGGTAGCCGAGCTGGATGGCCTTGTGGTTCATGGCCATCATCGACTTCTTGGCGCCGTACTTCTCCTCGAGCAGGCCGTCGATGACCTTCATGTCGATGTCGAGGAGCGCCGCGAGCGCGCCCGCGTACATGATGTTCTTCATGAGCACCTGCTCGCGCGGCTTCTCGAAGTTCTCGCGGCTCATCTTGGCGAGCGGGATGCCGAGCAGGTGGATGTCGGGGCGCTGGACGGCCTCCGAGAGCGGCCACGTCGAATCGTGGAGCAAGTATCCGCCCGGGCGCAGCTCCTTGATGTCGCGCGCGTACGTCTCGGCGTTCATGGCGACCATGAGGTCGTACACGGGCGTGCGCGCCGTGTGCCCGTCGCCGTTGACGCGGATCTCGTACCAGGTCGGCAGACCCTGAATGTTCGACGGGAACAGGTTCTTGCCCGACACGGGGACGCCCATGCGGAAGATCGCCTGCATGATGAGACCGTTGGCGCTCGCCGATCCGGTCCCATTCGTGTTGGCGATCTTGAAGGCGAAGTCGTTGACGCGATCTACTTTGGCTGTGTCGAGGTGTTCCACGCGTTGCTTCCGGCTTTGGGAATCGTGAGCTCGAGCTTCTGCATGTCCCAAGCGCCCGTCGGGCAGCGCTCGGCGCACAGGCCGCAGTGCACGCAGAGATCCTCGTCCTTGACCATGATCCGGCGCGTCTGCGGCAGCGGCCCCGACGCGTATAGGCTCTGGCCCGCGTTGAGCGCGGGCACGGTGAGCCGCTTGCGCAGGTCGGCCTCGTCGCCGTTGGGCGCGATCGTGAGGCAGAGCACCGGGCAGACGTCGATGCAGGCGTCGCACTCGATGCACTGGTGGTCGGTGAACTTCGTCTGCACGTCGCAGTTGAGGCAGCGCTGCACCTCGCGCGCCGTGGCCTCGGCGTCGAAGCCGAGCTCGACCTCCTTGTTGAGGCTCTTGAAGCGCTCGACGAGGTCGACGTGCTTCATGGGCGTGCGCTTCGCGGGGCTGTAATCGTTGTGGTAGCTCCACTCGTGCAGGCCCATCTTCTGCGAGATGAGGTTCATCCCCATCTTGGGCCGCTCCGTGAGCGCCGTGGCCTTGCAGTGGTTGTGGATCGAGATCGCCGCCTCGTGGCCGTGCGCGACGGCCCAGATGATGTTCTGCGGGCCGAAGGCGGCGTCTCCGCCGAAGAAGACGCCCGGGCGCGTCGACTGGAACGTCGCCTTGTCGATGACGGGCATGTCCCACTTGTCGAACTCGATGCCCACGGCCGACTTGGCGTCGCGCTCGATGAACGGAAAGGCGTTCTCCTGGCCGATGGCGAGGATGACCGTGTCGCACGGGATGGTCACCGTGCCCGTGACCGTCGAGAGCGCCTTGCCCTTGGCGTCCTCCGACCACGCGAGCTGCTCGAACTCCATGCCGACGAGCTTCCCGCTCTCGAGCACGAAGCGCTTCGGCGCGTGGTTGATGACGATCTCGATCTGCTCCTCTTCGGCGTCCTCGAGCTCCCAGGGCGACGCCTTGAAGAACCTTCGCGGGCGGCGCGCCATGACCTTGATGTCGGTCGCGCCGAGACGCTTCGAGGTGCGGCAGCAGTCCATGGCGGTGTTGCCGACGCCGATGATGAGCACGCGCTTCTCGATCGACGTCACGTGCCCGAAGGCCACCGACTCGAGCCACTCGATGCCGATGTGAACGTTCGCCGAGGCTTCCTTGCGGCCCGGGATGTCGAGCTCCTTGCCGCGCGGCGCGCCCGTGCCCACGAACACGGCGTCGTACCCTTCGGCGAGCAGCGCCTTCATGCTCGCAACGGGCGCGTTATAGCGGATGTCGACGCCCATATCGAGGATCTGGCCGCACTCGTCGGCGAGCACGTGCTCGGGCAGACGGAACGAGGGGATGTTCGTGCGCATGAGGCCGCCCGGCTTGCCTTGCTTCTCGAAGATCGTGACCTCGTAGCCGAGCGGCATGAGATCGTTCGCCACCGTGAGCGACGCCGGCCCGGCGCCGATGCACGCGACGCGCTTGCCGTTCTTGACCGCGGGCGCCTTGGGCAGCCGCTCCGAGATGTCGTCGCGCAGGTCGGACGCGACGCGCTTCAGGCGGCAGATCGCCACGGCCTTCCCGTCGACGCGCGTGCGGCGGCAGGCGGGCTCGCAGGGCCGGTCGCACGTGCGCCCGAGGATCCCGGGGAACACGTTCGACTCCCGGTTGAGCATGTACGCGTCGGTGTGGCGTCCCTGCGCGATGAGCCGGATGTATTCCGGCACGTTGGTGTGGGCCGGACAGGCCCACTGACAATCGACTACCTTATGGAAGTAGCTTGGGTCGTGGATGTCTGTGGGATTCACTTCTCGTCCTGGGGGCTAAGCCGGGGGCAAAAGCAAACGCGGCGTTCGGCGGGGGCCGGCGTTTATGGCCGCGTAGGATAGACCCGTGTTTCTGCGCGGTAAAGTGCTGAGAGTCAACAAGATGACGTTCCTGCCTGCGCCAGGGTTCGGGCTCTGCCCCCTGTTTGGGCTATGCCCGCCCTAATGAGGCGGGGGCGGTCTCGATGGCGCGCTCTGGAGGCACGCGACGACGGCCTGTCGCTCCTTGGAGCAGACCTCCTGCCGCACGACCGGCAGCCCTTCCTCGTCGCAAATCCAGTTCTTGGTCGGCTCGGCGAGGAAGCACGACTCGAAGCGCTTCATTTCCTTCCCACAGAAGGGCGGCGCGTGCAGCTCAGCGCACTTCGTCTTGCACTCGCGCGGGATGCAGTTGAGCTCTTTGGCGCGCTGCTCGCAAATCGGGACGCACCGATCGCGGTGGCATCCTCCCGCCGAGAAAGAGGCGACGAAGGCGAAGGCCAGAGCGTACCAAAGCGTGCGCACGCTCAGAAGGTGGCCGAGTCACCGCGTTCAGTCAACGGTGATGGAGGCGTTCGAGCCCGCGCGCGGACCTCGACAAGCGGGACGCGCCTGCTAACCTCGCGCCCCTCTCACTCACCGAGGAGGACGCGATGGCCGACAACCTGATTCTGATCACGGGCGCGACCGGCCATCAAGGCGGCGCGACGTTGCGCCACCTCGCGAAGCGCGGCGGCTTCAAGCTGCGCGCGCTCACGCGCAAGCCCGAGGGCGACGCCGCCAAGGCGGTCGCGGCGCTCGGGGCCGAGGTGGTCGCCGGCGATCTGGACGACGCCGCCTCGCTCTCGCGCGCGCTCGCGGGCGCCTGGGGCGTTTACGCCGTCCAGAACACCTGGGAGGCCGGCGTCGAGAAGGAAGAGGTGCAGGGTAAGCGCATCGCCAAGGCCGCCCACGAGGCGGGGGTGCAGCGCTACGTCTATGCCTCCGTGGGCTCGGCCCACAAGAAGACCGGCATCCCGCACTTCGACAACAAGTTTCGCATCGAGGAGACCGTCAAGGCGCTGGGCTTCCCGTCGCACGCCATCATTCGGCCGGTCTTTTTCATGGAAAATCTCTTGTCCCCCTGGTCGCTGAGCGGCGACACGCTCACCATGGGCCTCGCGCCGAACACCAAGCTCCAGATGATCGCCGCGGACGACATCGGCAAGTTCGGCGCCAAGGCCTTCGCCGACGCGGACCAGATGAAGAACGTCGAGCTCGACATCGCGGGCGACGCCGTGACGATGACCGAGGCGGCGGCCGTCATCGGACCGCTCTTGGGGAAGACGCTGACCTACCGGCAGCTCCCCATCGAAGCCGTTCGCCAGCAGAGCGAGGATGTCGCGAAGATGATCGAGTGGCTCGAGTCGACGGGCTACTCGGCCGACATCGCCAGTCAAGAGAAGCGCACCGGCATTCGCGCGCTCACGCTCGCGGAATGGGCCCGCGCGCAGCGCAAGTGAAGGCGCGCGGCGCAGGCCACGCCGTGGCGGGTGGGGGCGCGCGTCCGACGGGAGTGAAGCCGGGCGGACCGCGGCCGCGCGCCACCGGGAAGGGCGCGCCGGCCGGGGGTGGCACTCGGAATCGCGACGCTGAGATCAAGGTCTGCGGGCGCCACGCTTGCCGCGCCGTGTTCGAAAGACGCGCCGCCCGCGTGCAGCGCGTGTATCTGACGCAGGAGCTCGTCAGGCCGTTCGGCGATCTCCTGCACGCCTGCGCCGAGCTGCGCCGCCCCTACAAGATCGTCGGCCCCG
>DATKFB010000482.1:0-2754 GCA_035544435.1 Polyangia bacterium | reverse complement strand
GTCTTCATCTTCCTGCGCAGCGCGCGCGCCACCCTCATCCCGAGCATCGCCGTGCCGTTGTCGCTCGTGGGCACCTTCGGCGTCATGTATCTCGTTGGCTACAGCCTCGACAACCTGTCGCTCATGGCGCTCGCGATCTCGACGGGCTTCGTCGTCGACGACGCCATCGTCGTCACGGAGAACATCGCGCGCTTCATCGAAGACGGCATGCCGCCGCTGCGCGCCGCGCTCACGGGCGCCCGACAGATCGGCTTCACGATCGTGTCCATCACGGTGTCGCTCATCGCCGTCTTCATCCCGATCCTGCTCATGGGCGGCATCATCGGGCGACTCTTCCGCGAGTTCGCGGTCACGCTCAGCATCGCCATCGTGATCTCGGCCGTCGTGTCCCTCACCGTGACGCCCACGATGGCGGCCTATCTGCTGCGGCCTGCGTCCGAGGCTAAACGCTCGCGCGTCTACGCCTGGTCGGAGCGGCTCTTCGGGGCGCTCCAGCACGCCTACGATCGCGGCATTACCTGGGTGCTCGATCACTCGGGGCTCATGCTGATGCTCACGCTCGCCACCGTGGGCGTCACCGTCTGGCTGGCGATCATCGTGCCCAAGGGCCTCTTCCCGCAGCAGGACACTGGCCTCCTCGCCGGGTTCTCGGAGGCCTCCCAGGACATCTCCTCGACGGCGATGCGCGGCATGCAGGAGAAGGTCAACGCTCTGGTGCAGGCGGACCCGGACGTCGCGCACACGGTCTCGTTCTTCGGCGGTCAGAGCGGCTCGGGCAACACGGGCACGGTCTTCGTGACGCTCAAACCCTACGCCCAGCGCAAGACGACCGCCGACGAGATCATCGCGCGCCTTCGCCCCAAGCTGGCGCGCATCCCCGGCATGACGCTCTTCCTGCAGGCGGTGCAGGACCTTCGTATCGGGGGCCGCGGCTCGCGCACGCAGTACCAGTACACGCTCCAGGACGCCAACCTCGACGAGCTGCGCGTCTGGGCGCCGCGCCTCCTCGACGGCCTGCGCAAGGTCCCGGAGCTGCGCGACGTCAACACCGACCAGCAGACGGCCGGCCTAGAGGCCGAGGTCACGATCGACCGCGACAGCGCCGCACGCCTCGGCGTCACGCCACAGGCCATCGACGACGCGCTCTACGACGCTTACGGCCAGCGCCAGGTCGCCACGTCCTTTACAGCGTCGAACTACTACCGCGTCGTGCTCGAGGCGACGCCCGACTATCAAGCGGGCCCCGACCAGCTCGCGCGCCTCTACGTGCGCGGCGCCGCCGGCTCCATCGTGCCGCTCTCCGCCGTCGCGCGCTTTGGCACGGGCCTCATGCCGCTCGCGATCACGCACCAGGGCCAGTTCCCCTCGGTGACGCTCTCCTTCAACCTGACGCCCGGGAAGGCCCTCGGTGACGCCATCAAGGCCATCGACCTCCTCGAGCGCAGGATCGGGCTCCCCGCGAGCGTCAACGCCGGTTTCAGCGGCACCGCCCAGGCCTTCGGCGCCTCGCTCGCGACCGAGCCCTGGCTCATCCTCGCGGCGCTCGTCTCGGTCTACCTCGTCCTCGGCATCCTCTACGAGAGCCTGGTTCACCCGCTGACGATCCTCTCGACGCTGCCGTCCGCGGCCGTGGGCGCGCTCATCGCGCTCCTCGTCACGCACGTCGACTTCAGCATCATCGCCCTCATCGGCGTCGTGCTCTTGCTCGGCATCGTCAAGAAGAACGCCATCATGATGATCGACTTCGCCCTCGAGGCCGAGCGCGCGCAGGGCCTCGAGCCGAAGGAGGCCATCCACCGCGCCTGCCTCCTGCGTTTCCGCCCTATCCTCATGACGACGCTGGCGGCGCTCTTCGGCGCCATCCCGCTCGCCGTCGGCTTCGGCGCCGGCTCGGAGCTGCGCCGCCCGCTCGGCATCGCCATCGTGGGCGGGCTCGCCGTCTCGCAGCTCCTGAACCTCTTTACGACGCCCGTGATCTACCTGTTCCTCGATCGGCTGCGCCTCGAGCGCAGGCGCGCGCGTGCCCGGTTGCCGAATTCGCCGATTGGATCGACAGTGGAGGCGTGAGCGAGAGCGTCCTCGACTGCGTCACTTGCCTGCGCTGCGCCGCCCCGCTCGACACGCGGCCGCGCGAGATCGCCTGCGCGCGCTGCCGCCAGGAGTATCCGCACGTCGGTCCCATCGCCGTCCTCTTGCCCGAGGCCGAGGCCCACGTGCAGCTCTGGCGGCGTCAGCTCGCGCTGCTGCTCGACAACGGCGCGAAGACGCACGCGGGCTTGGAGGCCCAGGCGGCCACCGAGGGAGCTCTACCCGCCACGATGGCGCGCGTGTCCTCGATGGCCCGGGCCGTCCGCGATCAGGTCGACGACTACGCAGCGCTGCTGGGCCCGGCGCTCGGCGGTCCGCTCGACGGGCCCGTGAACGGCTTGCCCCGCGGCGTCGTCGAGTACAGCTACTATCTGTTTCGCGACTGGGGATGGCGGGGGCCCGACCTGCGGGAGAACGAGGAGGCGCTCGAGGCGTTGCGGGCCGTCGCGCCGGGCGCGCTCGGGCGCGTCCTCGTCCTCGGCGCCGGCGGCTGCCGCCTGGCGTACGACCTCCACCGGCATTGTGGCGCCACCGAGACCGTCGTCCTCGACATCGATCCCTACCTCTTCGTGATCGCCGAGGCGGTCGTGCGCGGTCGGGAGGTGCGCCTCACCGAGGCGAGCCTCAACGTCCTCGACGCGCACCACGTCTCCGAGGCCTGGACGC
>DATKFB010000481.1:0-27522 GCA_035544435.1 Polyangia bacterium | reverse complement strand
TCCCTCGACCTCGACCGACGCCTCCACGGACAGATGCTCGGCGCCGAGCGACGTGATGAGGTTCCCGAAGGCGTCGACGTGGATGACGCGGCCCTCGACCTGCCCCGCGCGACGCGAGACCGCGGGCCGCGCCAGCTCGATCATCTCGTCGGTCCGGGGGCCGGCCTCGGAGGCGGGCACGCCGGCGGCCAAGCGGCCCGCCGTGGGCGCGAAGACGTCTCGGCCGTGAAAAGTGGGGCTCACCGGCTCGCGCCGAAACGCCGGCGCCTCGATGCGGTAGATGCGACGGCCAGCGCGCGCCGCCAGCGAGAGGACACCGTTGTCGGGCCCGATGAAGTAGCTGTCGCCCGACTCGATGAGCAAGTCGGCGCGCACGCCGCCCACGCCAGGATCGACGACCGCGACGTGGATCGTGCCGGGCGGAAACAGCGCCGCGGCCTGGGCGAGCGCCACCGCTCCCGCGGCGACGTCCTGGGGCGGAACGCCGTGCGAGATGTCGACGAGCGTCGCGGCGGGCGCGAGGGACAGGACGACACCCTTCATCGCGCCAGCGTAGCCGTCGCGGGATCCGAAGTCGGTGGTGAAGGTCACAATGGGCAAGGCGCGCTCGACAATCAACCACGAAATTATTGCACAGCGGCGCTAAGATAGCCTGGGCATGGACAAGACCGTCGCGACAGCCGAAGAAGCCCTGGCGGATCTGGCCGACGGCGCCACCCTCATGGCGGGCGGGTTTGGTTTGTGCGGCATCCCGGAGAACCTCATCCAGGCCATCGCCAAGAAGGGCACGCGCGGCCTGACGATCATCTCGAACAATTGCGGCATCGACGCCAAAGGCCTCGGCATCCTGCTCGGGGCCGGGCAGGTCAAGAAGATGATCTCGAGCTACGTCGGCGAGAACAAGACGTTCGAGCGCCTCTACCTCGACGGCAAGCTCGAGGTCGAGCTCGTGCCGCAGGGCACGCTGGCCGAGCGCATTCGCGCGGGCGGCGCCGGCATCCCTGCGTTCTATACAGCGACCGGCTACGGGACCATCGTCGCCGAAGGCAAGGAGACACGCACCTTCGACGGCCGGCCGTACGTCCTCGAACAGGCGCTCAAGGCCGACTTCTCGATCGTCAAGGCCTGGAAGGGCGATCGCTTCGGCAACCTCGTCTACCGGAAGACGACGCGCAACTTCAACCCCATGATCGCGGCCGCCGGCCGGGTCACGATCGCCGAGGTCGAGAGCCTCGTCGAGCCGGGCGAGCTCGAGCCCGACCACATCCACACGCCCGGCATCTACGTCCAGCGCGTCGTCGAGGGCGCCAAGTACGAGAAGCCCATCGAGCAACGCACGGTCCGCAAGAGGAGCGCCTAATGCCCGCACTTTCGCGCGACCAGATCGCCCAGCGGGCCGCGCGCGAGCTGCGCGACGGGATGTACGTCAACTTGGGCATCGGCATGCCGACGCTCGTCGCGAACTTCGTGCCCGCGGGCACGAACATCATCCTGCAGTCCGAGAACGGCATGCTGGGCATCGGGCCCTTCCCTCTCGAGGGCGACGAGGACCCGGACCTCATCAATGCCGGCAAGCAGACCATCACAGAGCTGCCGGGCAGCGCCTACTTCTCCTCGGCGGAGTCCTTCGCTATGATCCGCGGCGGCCACATCGACTGCGCGATCCTCGGCGCCATGCAAGTCGCCGAAACGGGCGACCTTGCGAACTGGATGATCCCGGGCAAGATGGTCAAGGGCATGGGCGGCGCCATGGATCTCGTGGCGGCCGCCAAGCGCGTCATCGTCATGATGGACCACGTCGCCAAGGCCAAGGGCGGCGCGCCCGGCGCGGCCGACGAGAAGAAGATCCTGAAGAAATGCACGCTGCCGCTCACGGCCGTCGCCGCCGTGCACCGGATCATCACGGATCTGGCCGTCCTCGACGTCACGCCCCAGGGATTGGCGCTGCTCGAGCGCGCCCCGGGCGTCACCGTCGAGGAGATCCAGGCCAAGACCGAGCCGCGGTTGCTCCACGGCGCGACCGTCCCCGAGATGACGTTCGGCTGAACGCCGGGCGACGCGACGTCGGCATGGCGCGACCAGGCAAGAGCGACGACGGCAGCGACGCGAACGCCCCGCCCGCCCCGCGCGCCACGGGCGCCGGCATTCCCCTCGAGGTGGTCTACGACACCGCGTCGCGCGCGCGCGCGGGTGCACCCTTCGACGCCGAACGCGACCTCGGCCAGCCCGGCGCGCCCCCGTACACGCGCGGCATCCACGCGACGATGTACCGCGGGCGGCCGTGGACGATGCGCCAGTACGCGGGCTTCGGCACGGCGGCCGAGTCGAACGAGCGCTATAAGTTCCTGCTCGCCTCGGGCCAGACCGGCCTCTCGGTGGCCTTCGACTTGCCGACGCAGATGGGGCGCGACAGCGACCATCCGCTCGCGCGCGGCGAGGTCGGGCGCTCGGGCGTCGCGATCTCTTCGCTCGACGACATGCAGGTCTTGCTGGACGGCTTGCCCCTCGATCGCGTCTCGACGTCGATGACGATCAACGCAACGGCGGCCACGCTGCTCTGCCTCTACGTGGCCGTCGCGGACGAGCGCGGGCTGCCCCGCGCGAGCCTCTCGGGGACCGTGCAGAACGACATCCTCAAGGAGTACATCGCGCGCGGGACGTACATCTACCCGCCCGCGCCGTCGATGCGCCTCGTCGCCGACACGTTCGCCTTCTGCCGCGACGAGATGCCGCGCTGGAACACGATCAGCATCAGCGGCTACCACATCCGCGAGGCCGGCAGCGACGCCGTCCAGGAGGTGGCCTTCACGCTGGCGGACGGCATCGCCTACGTCGAGGCGGCGCGCGCCGCGGGGCTCGAGGTCGACGCCTTCGCCCCGCGGCTCTCGTTCTT
This sequence comes from Polyangia bacterium, assembly GCA_035544435.1. Taxonomy (GTDB): domain Bacteria; phylum Myxococcota_A; class Polyangia; order Fen-1088; family Fen-1088; genus DASZFV01. The sequence goes on along the minus strand of DATKFB010000481.1, from coordinate 24,629 downwards.
CTTCAACGCGCACTCACACCTGCTCGAGGAGGTCGCGAAGTTCCGGGCTGCACGGCGCCTGTGGGCGCGCATCATGCGCGAGCGCTTCGGCGCGCGCGACCCGCGGTCGCTCATGCTGCGCTTCCACGCGCAGACGGCGGGGTCGACGCTCACGGCCCAGCAGCCGCTCAACAACGTCGTGCGCACGACGATCGAGGCCCTCGCCGCCGTGCTGGGCGGCGCGCAGTCCATCCACACGAACGCCTACGACGAGGCGCTGGCCCTGCCCACCAAAGAGTCGGCGCGGGTCGCGCTGCGCACGCAGCAGCTCCTCGCGTACGAGGCCGGCGTCGCCGACGTCGTCGATCCGCTGGGCGGCGCGTACGCGCTCGAGGCCCTCACGAACGAGGTCGAGGCGCGCGCGGCGGCGCTCATCGCCGACATCGACGCGCGCGGCGGCATGGTGGCGGCCATCGAGGCCGGCTGGCCGCAGCGCGAGATCGAGCGGCGCGCCTTCGAGCACCAGCGCGCCGTCGAGACCGGCGCGCGTGTCATCGTGGGCGTCAACCGCTTCGCCGACGACGGCGAGGCGCGCGACGCCGGCGCGCTCCATCGTCTCGACCCAGCGCTCGAGGCCTCCCAGGTGCAGAGGCTCGCGCGGTTCCGCGCGGCGCGCGACGCGGCGGCGGCGCGCGCCGCGACGGCCGCGCTCGCAGAGGCGGCCCGTGGCACGGCGAACCTCCTGCCCTGCATCCTGCACGCTGTCAAGGCGCGGGCGACCCTGGGCGAGATCGCGGATGCGCTGCGCGGCGTGTTCGGGGAATACCGGCCGGCCTGACGCGTTTCTGATTGCACGAAACCCGGTCGTGAGGTTACCGTTGCCTTTCGCGTTTTGGGGCTGTTTGCAGGGGAAGACGACACGATGACGAAGTCGGATCTCATCGACGTTTTGTGTGAGACGCAGAAGATGCCCAAGGGGCGGGCCGAGCTCTTGGTCAACACCATCTTCGACTCGATGGAGGCGTCCCTGCGACGGGGCGAACGCATCGAGATCCGCGGCTTCGGGAGCTTCGAGATCCGCGAGTACCGCGCCTACGAGGGCCGCAACCCGCGCACGGGCAGCGCCGTGGCCGTCAAGCCGAAGCGGCTGCCTTTCTTCAAGGTGGGCAAGGAGCTCAAGGAGCGCGTCGACGCCGGCGCGCGCCGGGGCGCCAAGCCCGCGCCCGCCGACGGCATCGCCGGGCAAGCCGCCTCGTCGAGCACGTCTTCTACGAAAGACGCCGCGGAGCCCCCGACCAGCCGCGTCTCCGCCTAACGGGGCGACCTACGCGCGCAGCTCACGCATGCGTCCTTTTGCGTGGAGCAGGTGACGGCCGAGGGCGGCGAGGAGCTCGCGCTTCTGATCGGCCAGCACCTCCGAGCCCGAGACGCGCGCGGCGTAGAGCTGCTGCATGCGCTCGTCGAACATGATGAGCGAAAGCCACAGCCCGAAAGCACGCGGCGTGTAGAGCATGGCCGCGAGGCGGCCGTCGAGCGCGAGCTCGCGACCGACGACGGCCCGCCTGACGTCGCGCGAGTAGCCCTGGAAAGCGAAGTCGCCCGACGCCAGCGCCGCGATGATGGCGCGCGCCGCGAGGGGACCCTCCTCGAGGCCGACCGCGATGCCCTCGCCCGTGAGGGCGTCGATGCCGGCGGCGTCGCCGACGCAGACGACGTGAGGCGCGGCGATGCGCGCGGCGCGGCGGTAACGCCAGGCCGGCCAGCCGCGAGCGCCGTTGGGCAGCGCGACGCCGTGACGAACGAGCGCGCGACGCAGGACGGCCTCGATGGCGGCCCCGGAGAGGGCGCGGGACGCCCGACCGCCGATCATCGGCGTGTGCATCGCGCCCACGTTGACGAGACCGCCCGCCACCGGGAAGAGCCACACGTACCCGCGCAGGCCTTCGTCCATGGGCGAAAAGTCGTAGATCATGCGCCCGCCCAGGTCTGAGCCCGCGGGCGCGGGGACCTCGGCCTGGAATAGGCGCAGCGGCGGCCGGCCGTCGCGTGCCAGGCCGCGCCGCACGCGGCTACCGGCGCCGTCGGCGCCCACGAGGACCCGGGCCGTGAGGGCGCGACCCGCGGTCGTCGTGACGCGCACGTGCCCGGCCGGCTGGTCGACGGCGAAGGCGGCGAGGCCCTCGCCCTCGACGATCGCGACGCCGCGCGCGCGGGCCTGCGCGACGAGATCGGCGTCGAAGTCGCGGCGGCGCACGACGTCGACGGGCCGCTCGAGGGTGACGTCGCGCGCGTGGCGGCCGTAAATGATGCGCCCCTCTCCGCACGGCACGTGCGCCACGCGCACCTCGAGACCGAGCGCCGCTAGCGCGGCGCGCGCGTGACCCGTGAGGCCGCCGCCGCAAGGCTTGTCGCGCGGAAAGCGCGCCTTGTCGAGGCAGACGACGCGCCCGGCGAGGCCCGGCGCGGCGCGCGTGATCGCCACCGCCGTCGCGACGCCCGACGGCCCCGCGCCCGAGATGACGACGTCCCAATCGACCGCCGCGGCCACGCGCCTTTTTATAACAGGGGCGCCGACCGGGACACTAGAGCTTCGCGGCGACCTTGCCCGTCACGGTGACCGTGATCGTGCCGGTCGGCGTCGGCGAGCCCGAGGGCACCGAGACCGTCGTCGACGCGATGAAGTTGAACGGCGTGCTGAACGCGTGACCGTAGCCCGCGAACAACGCATCCGCGCCGGGCTCGAGGACGACGTCGCCGCTCGGCGACGTCCCCTTCGCGATCGCAGGCACCGTTCCGAACTTCATGGCCTGAGCGTCCTTCGGATCGGTCACCATGTCGGGGGCCAGGAAGAGCTCGAGCGGCGGCACGTCGACGTTGAGCGTGCTCTTGGCGTCGTAGTGCAGATTCGACAGCGAGATGTCGACGAGCGACTGGCTGTTGACGCTCGAGAGCTCCGGAACCTCGGCCTTGAGGTTCATGGTCTGCGACACCGTGACAGGCTGCTCGAGCGTGCACAGGCTCGCCTCGCAGACGACCGGGTTCGCCGTACAGTTGGGCTTGGGCAGCGGCGCCGGCGGATTGCAGCAGTCCTGGATCGGATTGGCGCCGCCACACGGCACAGCGACCGTGTTGCCCGCGGGAATGCCCCACTGCGCGGTGTCGAACGAATACATCTTGGCGGGCAGATCGAACGTCACCTTCGTGATGTCGGAGCTGAGGAGGCCGCAGCCGACCGCGCCCAGCAGCAAGAGCGCCCCGAGCCGCCAATGGAGACGAGAAAAAAGAGAACGCATGGCGATCATTTTATCACTCATTCTCGTCCTCTGTCCGCTTGGCGGCCGCTGACAGAATTTCGGCCGCCGACCAGGGATCGAGCCTGCGCGCCGCGACGGCATCGATCGTAGGGGCGAAGGGACCCGGGTTCTCATCACCGCCTATCGCCTCGGCCACGGCGTCCTGGGTGATCTCGCTCACGATCGCAACGACCTGCGCGGCGGCCTGTCGGCGGCGGCGACGCAGGCGCTCGCCGGCGGGGGCGCGACGCGCCGCCTCGAGCGCCGCGACGAGCTCGGCGATCCCCTCGCCCGTCGTCGCGACGGCGCGCAAGAGCACGGGCGCCGCGCGCGGCGCCTCGCCCGGCCACGTGGGACGCTCGGCGATCTGGAGCATCGTCGTGAGGTCGCGCAGGGCGGGCTCGGCGCCCTCGCGGTCACCCTTGTTTACGACGAGGACGTCGGCGATCTCGAGCAGGCCGGACTTGAGCGCCTGCACGCCGTCTCCGAGGCCCGGCGCCGTGACAACAACGATCGTGTCGGCCATGCGCGCGACGTCGATCTCGGCCTGCCCCACGCCCACCGTCTCGACGAAGATCACGGGGAAGCCGGCGGCGTCGAGCACGGCGACGGCCGCCGCCGTCGAGCGCGACAGGCCACCGAGCTGGCCGCGCGTCGCGAGTGAGCGGATGAAGACGCCTTCGTCGGTGGCGTGGCGCTGCATGCGCACGCGGTCCCCGAGCAGCGCGCCCCCCGAAAACGGGCTCGACGGATCGACGGCCACGACGCCGACGCGCACGCCTGTCGCGCGGTACGCCGCGATGAGCGCGTCGACGAGCGTCGACTTGCCGACGCCCGGGGCGCCCGTGACCCCGACGACGAAGGCGGCGCCCGTGTGCCCGTAGAGCGCCGCGAAGGCCTCGCGCGCGCCCGGCCGCGCGTCGTCGAGATCGCGCATGAGGCGCGCCACCTCCCGCGCGTCGCCGCCGCGCACACGCTCGGCCCGCGCCCCCGCCTCCTCGCTCAATCGGCCCTCAGGGTCCCCATTTGTCGCGTGGACGGAGCTGGGCTGCGCCCCGCGGAGTCCGTCGCGGGGCGGCATGGGACCCTCTCAGGGTCCCCATTTTTTAAGCAATTCCCGCGCGATGACCATCTTCTGGACTTCGTTCGTGCCCTCGCCGATCTCGGCGAGCTTGGCGTCGCGCAAGTAGCGCTCGACGTCGAACTCGCGCGTGTAGCCGTAGCCGCCGTGAATCTGCACGGCGGCGTTGCACGCGCGCATCGTCGCGCGCGCCGCGTAGTACTTCGCCGTGGCCGACTCCTGCGTCGTCTTCTCCTTGCGGTCCTGCATGAGGGCCGCCCGCCACACGAGCAGCCGCGCGGCATCCAGCTCCGTCGCCATATCGGCGAGCATGTGCTGGATGGCCTGGAAGTCGCCGATGGGCTTGCCGAACTGGACGCGGTCCTTGGCGTACTTGAGCGAGGCTTCGAGCGCGGCGCGGCCGATGCCCACGGCCCAGGCGCCGATGCCGATGCGCCCCTTGTCGAGGATCTGCAGCGTGTCGAAGAAGCCGCCGTCGATCTCGCCCAGGCGCTGCTCGTCGGAGATCTCGACCTCCTCCAAGACGAGCTCGGTCGTGTCGGACGCGTGCAGGCCCATCTTCTCGATGCGCTTGCCGGTCCGAAAACCGGGCGTGCCGCGCTCGACGATGAACGCCGTGAGCCCCTTGGCCTTCTTCTCTGGGCTCGTCGAGGCGAGCACGACGTAGATCGAGCCGACCGAGCCCTGCGTGATGAACGTCTTCGTGCCGTTGATGATCCAGCGGAAGTTCTGCCCATCGCCGCGCGGCACGGCGCGCGTGCGCGCCGCGCCCGCGTCCGAGCCCGAGCCCGGTTCCGTGAGGCCCCAGCCGCCCAGCGCCTGGCCCGAGGCCAGGCGCGGCAGGTACTTCTTGCGCTGGGCCTCGTTGCCCGCGAGGTAGAGGTGCCCCGTGGCGAGAGAGTTGTGCGACGCCATTGTGAGGCCCACGGACGCGTCGGCGCGCGCGATCTCCTCGAGCGCGACGACGTAGTCGTGGAACTTCATGCCGGCGCCGCCGTACTCCTCGGGGATCTGCATGCCGAGCAGGCCCATCTCGCCCATCGCGGGGATGAGCTCGTGCGGAAAGATCTCCTCCTCGTCCCAGCGGCGCGCGTTCGGGACGATGAGGCGCTCGGCGAGCTCGCGCACGGACTTCTGGAGGACGAGCTGCTCTTCGCTGAGCTCGAAGTTCATGGCTTGGCCCCCGGCGCGCGCGGGGAAGGGCCGGGCGCGCCCACGAACCTCTGTTCGGGACCGGCGGGCGCGTAGAGCTGGAGCATGATCGTCTTGTCGGGGCCGGTGAAGGCCGCGGCGTGCGGCTGGTTCTCGGGGACGTGGATGGCCGTGTCGGGGCCGAACGGGAGCGACTCGGCGCCCACGGTGAGCGTGCCGCCGCCCGAGATGACGTAGAGGATCTCCGCCGAAGTGGGGTGCACGTGGCGCGGGATCTCGGCGCCCGGCTCGGCTTCGAGCACGCCGAGGTAGGCCGCCGCCTGTCCCGTGTTCTCCGTCGTGAGCAGCTTGCGCACGCGCGCCTTGCCGCCCGCGAGCGTAACGGGCTCGACCTTCGACGCCGAAGCGATGCCCCACCGAATGGGCGCCGCCTCGCCCGGGGCCGGGCCGCCCGGAGCGGCGGTCCCTCTGATGACCTCGAACGCGTTGCGGCCCACGGGGTCCGTCGGATCGCGGTAGACGCGCTCGGGGCCCATCGGGACGAAGTAGTCGAGAAGGACGGCGGGCGTCTGGCGGCCCATGTTCTCGATGACGTGCGGCGCGCCCACGGGGATGAAGATGGCCGTCCCCTCGTCGAGGCGCTCCGGGGCTGTGCCGGCTTGACTGAGGATGCGCGCGTGGCCCTTGAGCACGTAGAGGATCTCGCTCACCGGGTGCTTGTGCATGGCGATGCGGCTCGCGGGCGCCACCGTGAGGAGCGAGAGCGAGGCCTGGCGCGCGCGCATCGTCTGCTCGTCGACGAGCAGCTTCACCGAGAAGGGAGGCGGCGCCGAGGGTGTCGCGACCGGCTTCTTCCCCTTGGGCACGCGCGCGCCCTTGGCGCCGGGCGCGCCCGGCCCGTGGTCGGGCGCGTCGGCAGCCTTGAGCGTGAACTGCGCCGCCTGGCCCTCGAAGTCGAGCGGCACGATGACGGTGCTCCCGGGAGAGATGCCCGCGAACGACCACGTCTCGGCGCTCGTCTGCAGGCACGCCAGCAGGACGGGCGACTGCGCCTCGTCGAGGGCGGGCGCGGTCTTCGTGACGCGCCCGCCGTCGCCCACGTCGACGGCGAGCTCGATCTTGCCGGAGACCTCCATAGTGTCGGCGAGCGCCTTCTCGAAGCAGCGGTGCACCTCGGCGCCGTGCGCGACGAGCGTCGACTGCAGGATGCGCGAGATGCGCTGCTCCTCGGTCTCGAGCCGGGCGTTGGCGCGCGCGGGCGCGGCGCCCCACGCCGTGGCCGAGACGACGACGAACGCGACGGTGGCGCGCGACCATGGCGACCCGTGCCCGGGCCTCACGCCGCCGCTCCGTCGACGCGCGGGCGAAGGACGCGCTCGATCCACGCCACGATCTCGGCGGTCGACGTTCCCGGCTTGAAGATCGCAGCCACGCCCAGCTTCGCGAGCGCCGCCACGTCCTCGTCGGGCACGATGCCGCCGCCGAACACGACGACGTCGCCCGCGCCCCGCGCGCGCAGCGCCTCGAGCACGGCCGGGAAGTGCGTCATATGAGCCCCCGACATGATCGAGAGGCCAACGGCGTCGACCGACTCCTGCACGGCCGCCGCCGCGATCATCTCGGGCGTCTGGTGCAGGCCCGTGTAGACGACCTCGTAGCCCGCGTCGGCGAGGGCGCGGGCCACGACTTTGGCCCCGCGGTCGTGACCGTCGAGTCCGGGTTTGGCGACGAGGATGCGGAGCTTTCTCTTGCCGGAGGGCGCTGGCACGGGCGGATCTTATACGATTCCACCCCGCCCGTCGCCGAACGAAGGCCGCGCGCGGCCGACCCAGGGCACGCTACGGCGACAGCTTCCCTGAGAGCTGGATCGCGACCCCGCCCTCGCTGCCGGGCTTGTCGGCGTCGATGACGAGGCTGTAGTTGCCTGCGGCTATGTCATGAACGTCGTCGAGCCGGTCGCCTGACCGCCCGAGCTGACGCAGCCGAACGACTTTCCCGCCTCGCACGACAGCAACATGCCGTCGTCGTCGTAGAGCGCGAAGTCGTGATTGCCGACCTGGGCCCACTCGAGCGTGACGTCGGCCCGGGCGGGCCCCTGGAAGTCGACGTCGCCGTCATCGATCCTGGAGACGCTCCGGCGAGCAAATCTAGACGACAAATTTCCAATGAACCCTAGGCGAGGGCGGCGGTGAATGTTTTCGAGCATGCGATGCCGACCGCGGCCCTGGTGTACAAACATAGTGTGATGGACGTCTCCCCACTGGTGATACGGAATCCGGCGACGGGCCAGGTCATAGAAGAGGTCCCATGTGGCGGATTGCCGCAGGTGGAGGAGGCCGTGGCCGTGGCCCGGGCCGCCCAGGGGGCCTGGGGCGCCCTGCCCTTCGGCCAGCGAGCCGCCGCCCTGCGGCGTCTCGCGCGGGCGCTGCGCGACGACCCGGGCTTCCTGGACACGCTCATCGGCGAGAGCGGCAAGCCGTCCTACGAAGCCGAGGTCATGGAGCTCTTCTACACGCTCGAGCTGACGCGCTACTACACCGGGCGGGCCGGCCGGCGCGCGCTGCGGGACGAGCTCCGCCACCCGCTGATCTTCGCGAACAAGCGCGCCCGGCTCGTCCACCACCCGCGCGGCGTCGTGGGCGTCATCGGGCCCTGGAACTGGCCCCTCCTCAACAACTACGCCGACTGCATCGCTCCCCTGCTGTGCGGCAACGCCGTCATCCTCAAGCCCTCCGAGCACACGCCCCTGACGTCACTGCGCGTCCTCTCGCTGTGGCGCAAGCTCGACCTGCCCGCCGGCGTCTTTCAGGTCGTGCCCGGCCGGGCCGAGGCGGGCGAGGCCCTATGCGAGCGCGCCGACATGATCTTCTTCACGGGCAGCCAGGCGGTCGGCCGGCGCGTCGCGGGCCGGGCCGGCGAGCGGCTCGTGCCCGTCGTGGCCGAGCTCGGCGGCAAGTCAGCCATGATCGTGCTCGCCGACGCGGATTTGCCGCGCGCGGCGCACGCCGCCGTGTGGAGCTCGTTCGCACACAGCGGCCAGGTCTGCATCCGCACCGAGCGCGTGCTCGTCGAGGAGCCCGTAGCCGAGCGCTTCGTCGCCCTGTGCGCCGAGGAGATCGCGACGCTGCGCCAGGGGCCGCCCCCGCTGCCGTCAGGCGGCGCCGACGGCGGGCTCGACGTGGGCGCCATCACGTTCGCGCCGCAGATCACGCGCGCGCGCGCGCAGATCGCCGACGCCGTGGCGCGGGGCGCGCGCGTCGTCGCTGGGGGGGAGTCGCGCGGCGGCGCCGGGCAGTTCTTCGCGCCCACGATGCTGGCCGACGTCACGCCCGACATGGCCGTCATGCGCGAAGAGACCTTCGGCCCGGTCATGCCCGTGATGCGCGTCGCGAACGCCGAGGAGGCGCTTCGCATCGCCAACGACTCGGCGCTCGGGCTCACGGGCTGCATCTGGTCGCGCGACGAGGCGCGCGCGCGCGCCCTCGCGCGGCGGGTCGAGGCGGGCAGCGTGCTCGTCAACGACGTGCTCGTGAACTACTTCTGCGTCGAGGCGCCGCTCGGCGGCGTCAAGGCCAGCGGCGTCGGCGTCCGCCACGGGCCCGAGGGTCTGCGCCAGTTCTGCCGGCTCGAGACGGTCGTCGAGGACCACCCGCTCCTCGGGTGGCTCTCGCCGTTCCTCGCGCGCCAGCTGACGTTCCCTTACAAGGCCCGCACCCAACGCCTGCTCCGCCGGTTCATGCGCTGGTTTTATTGAGCAGGGGGACCGCGCCCGGCGGCTTCGCCGCCTCTGCGTCCCCCTTGCCCCCGCTGGCCGCCGCGGCGAAGCCGCATCGGCCAGCCATTACTGAATTGCAAGGCTCGTGGGGGGCGTGGCGAGCCAGGCGCCCAGGGCCTGGCCGAGCACCTCGGGTGAGACGCGGTCGAAGTTGCTCACGAGCCAGTCTGCGGCTTCCTTGTGCCGCTTGGCGCGCAACATGGCCTTGTAGGCGAGGATGCCGAGGTGCGGATCCTTGGCGAGCGGCATGAGCTCGTCGACGGGTGCCTCGGAGTAGAGAAACACGCGCAGCTCGTTCGAGGTGTAAGGGCTCTTCTTCGCCGCGTCGCCGAGCGGCTTGAACAGCGCGCGGCCGCGCGCATCCTTGCGGCGCGCGAGGGCTCGGATGATCGCGACCTTGACCTCCGCGTTCGCGCGCTTGAGGATCTTCTCGAGCAGGTCGGCGGACTCGGGCGACGCCAGCTCGCCGAGGGGCGGGACCATAGCGGCGAGCGCCTGGTCATCGTTGTTCTTGAAGAGCGGGCGCAGGTAGTCGAACGACAGCTCGCCGCAAGAGCGGACGAGCGACGCCGCCGCGGCGGCGCGGACCTCGCTCGACTTGTCCTTCAGCATGGGCTCGAGGCGGTAGAGCATGGGGCGCCCGCCGCCCGACCTCGCAATGGCCGTCGCGGCGGCCGCCCGCAGCTCGGCCGACGAGTCCCCGAGCAGCTCGATCACGCGCTTGCGCGCACCCGCGGCGTCGACCAGCGCGAACGTGCGCAGTGCCGACGCGCGCATCGCCTTGGGCGCGCGCTCGTCATCGACGAGCGCGGCCAGCGTCGCGAGGCAGGCGCCGCCCGGCTGCGCCGTCCTCGCCTCGCCGAGCGCCGTCATGGCGAGCGCGCTGCCGACCGGATCGCGCGCGCGCAGCGCGGGGTCGAGCAGGCCGCACAGATCGACCTTGAGCGCCGCGAGGCCTTGCGCGGCGACGACGACGGTGTCCGGGTGCGCGAGCGCCGGGCGCAAGCGCTCGACCTGGCGCTTGTCGCCCGCGCGCGCGAGGGCCGCCGCGGCGTTCGCGTCGGCGACGCGATCCGTGAGCGGCCGCGCGAGCCAGGCGCGCGCGAAGACCGCCATGGCGTTCGTGTCCCCCGCTTCCATGTAGCGCGTCACGCGCAGCAACGCCTCCTTGAGGCGGCCCTGGATGAAGAGTCGGGGCAGCGCCTCCTCGAGCGGGTCCTCGCGCCGGCGCAGCTCTCCCTGCGAGCAGAGCCGATAGTCTCGCGCGAAGACCCAGCGAAAGTGCGCGACGCCGTCGTCGCCGAAGAGCGCGAGGGGCGGCACCGGGTAAGGTCCTTCGCCGCGCACGGCCGCGACGGCGGCCTTGTCGAACACCTTCTGGCCCGAGCTCCTGCTGAGGCTGACCTCGGCGGTGCTGCCGTCCCAACGCACGGTGAACAGGACCTCGGCCGTGAGGGCTGGGTCGTTCAGCGGATCGGTCACGGGGCGCAACATCGCCACCGACTCGATGAAGCCGTGGGTCCAGCGCCAGTGCATGTACGCGTGCAGTTTGCGCAGATAGTCGCCCTCGACGCCCGGGACGGTGATGGCGGGCTCGGGTTGCGCCGCCGGGGCGTCGGCCCGCGCTGCCGTCGGCGCACAGAGGCCTACCCCGGCCACGAAGCCGCTGGCAGCCAGGGCGCGGAGAGCTCGCATTCCGCGCGATTCATCGGCGGGATGACGCGCCGGCATGAGGCTCGCTCACGAAGCGGCGCACGACGCCCTCATTGACCCATGGGGAGGCCGGAGCTAGCGTCAGCGCGAAAGCGGCGCCCCGCCCGTGAGTGCAAGAGACTCCTACGTCCCGTCGCCCCTGCTGCGCCGACTCGCCCAGCATCGCGCGGACGCCCCGGCCATGAGCGGGAGCGGCGCCTGGGTCTCCTATGGCGCGCTCGACGCCTGGACGGCGCGCCTCGCGCTCTCCCTCGCGACCGACCAGGCCGCGAGGTTGGCCGGCGCGCCCGTGGCCTTCCTCGCTGAGGCGGGACCGGTCCACCTCGCGACGCTTCTCGGGATCTTGCGCGCGGGCGGGATGGCCGTGCCGCTGTCGCCCCTGCACGCGCATCCCGAGCTCGAATATCAGCTCGCAACCGCCGCGCCCGTGGAGCTGCTCGCGACGCCCGCGCTGCGCGCGACCCTCGCCGCGGCGGCGGCAGGACGGCCCGTCCGGCTCCTCGAGGCCACCGGGCTCGAGGAACCAGCCGACCGCGGCCACGCGAGCGGCGCGGCGACCGCCCTCCCGCCGCCGCCGGGCGCGGACGCCCCGGCCATCATGCTCTTTACGTCGGGCACGACGGGACAACCCAAGGGCGTGCGGCTCACGCACGCGGCCGTCGCGGCGACCGTCGCTTCGCTCGAGACGGCCTGGCGCTGGCGCGCCGACGATCGCCTGCTTCACGTGCTGCCGCTCCACCACACGCACGGGCTCATCGTCGCGGCGCTGGGCGCGCTGTGGGCCGGCGCCGAGGTGCGCTTCCTGCCGTTCGAGCCCGCGGCCGCGTGGGAGGCGCTCGCCGACGTCACGGTCTTCATGGCCGTGCCGACGATCTACGCGAAGCTCATGGAGGCCTTCCGGGCGGCGCCCGCCGACCGCCGAGCGCGCTGGGCCGCCGCGGCGGCGCGGCTGCGCCTCTTCACGAGCGGGTCGGCGGCGTTGCCCGCGTCGCGGCTCGAGGAGTTCAGCGCGGCCACCGGTCAGACTATCCTCGAGCGCTACGGCATGACGGAGATCGGCATGGCGCTGTCCAATCCCTACGATGGGCCGCGCGTGCCCGGCGCCGTCGGCGTGCCGCTGCCGGGCGTCGAGGTCGACCTCGTAGACGACGACGGCGCGCCCGTGGCGACGGGCGAGACCGGCGAGCTGCGCGTGCGCTCGACGCAGATGTTCTCGGGCTACCACGGCGACGACGCGGCGACCGTGGCCAGCTTCGACGCCGCGGGGCGCTTCCGCACGGGCGACACGGGCGTGCGCGACGCGGCGGGTGTCATCCGGCTGCTCGGCCGCACCTCCGTCGACATCATCAAGAGCGGCGGCTACAAGATCTCGGCGCTCGAGATCGAGGCGGCGCTGGGCGACCACCCCGCCATCGCCGAGATCGCCGTCGTGGGCGAGGCCGACGAGACCTGGGGCGAACGCGTCACGGCCTGCGTCGTCGCGCGCGACGGCGCGACGCTCACGCTGGAGGCGCTCATGGCCTTCGCGCGCGAGCGGCTGGCCGTCTACAAGGTGCCGCGCGCACTCAAGCTCCTGCCGGCGCTGCCCCGCAACGCCATGGGCAAGGTCCAAAAGAAGCAGCTGCTCGCGCCCGGGGCCCCGAGCGCTCGATGATCTTCCTTCGTTACTCGAACCGCACCGAGGAGCTGCTCGGCGCGCTCGCGGACGACCTCCGGCGGGCGCGCGCCGCGGGCCACGGCCTCTACGAGCCCGTGCCGCTCGTCGTGCCGAATCCGCAGATCGAGACCTACGTGAAGCTCGGCGTCGCCCGCGAGAACGGCGTCGCCGCGCACCTCGACACGAGGTACCTACGCGGCCACCTCGCGTCGATCGTGGCCGCGAGCGCCCCCGACGTCGCGCTCGTCGACCGCGCTATGCTCGAGGGCGAGCTGCTCGCCCTCTTCCACGACGAACGCCGGCTCGCGCCCGACGATCTCGCGCCCGCGCGCGCCTACCTCGCGGCGGGCGGCGACGCGCGCGACGCGCTCGACCTGCGCCGCGCCCAGCTCGCCGCCGAGCTTGCCACGCTCTTCGACGAGTACGCCTTCGCGCGCCCCGAGCTGCTGCGCGCGTGGCGCGCGGGGCGCACGCTCCAAGGCGCGGGCGCGCCCGACGACGAGAAACGCCCCACGGAACGTTGGCAACGCGCGGCCTGGCTCGCGCTGCACGGACGCGGCGGCGCCTTCGAGGGTCGCGGCCGCGCCGATGGCCGTCGCTACCTCGATCTGCCGACCTTCTTCACCGACGCCCGCGCGCTCACGGTGCCGGGCGCGACGTACGTCTTCGGCATCTCCTACGTCGCGCGCCTCTACCGCGGCATCCTCGCCGCCCTCGGACGCGCGGGCGACGTCTTCATCTACGCCTTGAACCCGTGCCGCGAGTTCTGGGAGGATCTCGACGACGGTCGCGCGCGGCGCGCGCGCGACGCCGACCGCGCCCGCTTCCCCCGCCGCCGCGCCGGCACCCAGCTCTCCCTCCTCCCGGAGAGCGAGCGAAGCCCGGCTTTGCTGGGCGCAGCGAAGGGGGACCGGGGGTCTGCGAGCGGCAGCGAGCCAGACCCCCGTCAGACATCCGGCAGCGAGCCAGAGAGCGAGGGAAGCCCAGCTTTGCTGGGCGCAGCGAGGGGGGGCCGGGGGTCTGCGAGCGGCAGCGAGCCAGACCGTCAGACATCCGACACGCCCGCGCTCGCGCTCTGGGGGCGGCCCGGACGCGAGAGCATCAAGTTGCTCAACGAGCTCGTCGACTGCGACTTCTCGCCGCGGTTCGCCGAGCCGCTCGCCGACGGCGCGCCGCCGACGTTGCTCGCGCAGCTCCAGCACGACATCCTCGACCGTGCCCCGGCGCGCGCGGGCAAGGCGCGGCTCGCGCTCGCCGACGACAGCATCGCGGTGCTCCCCTGCCCCAATCCGCGCCGCGAGCTCGAGACGATCGGCGCCGAGATCTGGAGGCTCTTGCGCGAGTCGCCGCGGGGCGGGTTGCGCTTCACGGACGTCGCGATCGTCGTGCCGCCCACCGCCGCCGAGACGTACCTGCCGCTCGCGGCCGCCGTTCTGCGCGAGGCCTCCGACCTGCCGCACACGATCATCGACGCCCCCTCGGCGACCGAGAGCCGCGTCCTCGAGGCCGTGGGGCTGCTGCTGGCCCTGCCGCTCGGGCCGCTCGGGCGGCAGGATCTCCTGCGCCTCGTCATGCACCCGATCGTCGCGGCGCGCTTTCCCGACGCCGACCCGCGCGACTGGCTCGCCCTCGCCGAGGAGCTCGACATCGTGCACGGCGCGGACCGCCGGGACCACGCCGGCACGTACGTCGACGGCGATCGCTTCAACTGGGACCAGGGCCTGCGACGCCTCGCGCTCGGCGCGTTCCTCGCGGGCCGGCGCAGCGGGGAAGACCGCGCCTTCGTGCAGGAAGGCGAGCGCTACCTGCCCGAGGAGCTGCCGCCCGAGCTGCAGGCGAGCGCGCAGGGGTTCGGCCTGCTCGCGCGCGCGCTCATCGGGTTCGCGACGCGCGCGCGCCGCACCACGCAGACGGTCGCGGCGTGGATGGGCGAGCTGCGCCGTGAGATCGCGACGACGCTCGTGGCGTCCGTGCCCGACGACGAGGCCGCGCTCGCGCGCGTGTTCGCCGAGCTGCAGCGGCTCGAGACCGTGGCGCCAGGCGGCCTGCGCGTCGGCTACCGCATCGCGCACGAGCTCGTGCGCGAGGCGCTCGCCGCGCTTCCGGCGCGCGCCGGCCGCTATCTCACGCAGGGCGTGACGGTGTCGACGTTTCTGCCCATGCGCGCCGTGCCCTTCGCGGCGGTCTTCATGGCCGGCATGGGCGAGGGGCGCTTCCCCGCTGCCGAGCGCTCCCGCGAGCTCGACCTGCGCGGCAAGCAGCACCGCCTCCCCGGCGACGTCTCGCCGCGCGAGCAAGACCAGTACATGTTCCTCGAGACGCTGCTGTGTGCGCGCGCGCGGCTCTACGTCTCGTACGTCGACCGCGACGAGGTCTCAGGCGAGCGCCTCGGCCCCTCGTCGACCGTGCTCGAACTCGTCGGCCTGCTCGAGGCGGGCTACCTCTGCGACGGCGACGCCGCCGCCATCACGCGCCCCGCCCCACCCCTGCGGCGCCACGAGGACGAGGCGGCCTGCGAAGTCATCCCCGCGGCGGCGCGCGAGCGGCGTGCCGCGCGGCTCGGGCGGGCCATGCAGGAGGCCGCGGGCGGACGTGTGCTGCCGGAGTGGCTCGCGCTGCGGCCCGTGCTCGCCGCCGAAGCCCTCGCCGCCCTCGGTCCCGCCGTGACGTGGGCGGCTCCGCGCCGAGCCGACACCGCGGAGCCGACGCGCGCGCTTCGAGCGCTCACGTTCAGGCAGCTCCAGCGGTTCCTCCAATGCCCGCTCCAGGGCTCGGCGCTCGCGCTCTTGCCCGTCGGGGCCGACGACGAAGAGGCCGCCGCGACGGCCGCCTACCGCGATCACGAGGACTTCGATCTCGCGTGGTCGGGCGCCCTTCGCGCGTTGCGCGACACGCTCGCGCGCGCGTTCGCGGCCGCGCCCGGGCTCGCGCCCGACGAGGCGCTCGCCCGCGCCTACGACGAGACGACGGCGGCGGCCGCGCTCGACGGCACGCTGCCGCACGGGCTCTTCGGCGCCGCGACGCGCGGCTTGCACCTCGAATGCCTGCGCGCCTGGCGTCAGACACTCATCGAGCTCGGCAAGCTCGACGGTCCGCCCGCGCGCGCCTTCATCGGTCACGCGCCGGAGCGCAGCGTCGGCGTCGTCGTACGTCCGGCGCCCCGCCTGCCGACGGAGCTGCCCGTCGGCGCCGGTCCCGCGCGGCTCGAGGTCGAGCTCCACGGCGAGACGAACCTGCTCGCGACGCTGGGCGGCGCGCCCGCGCTGCTGCTGGCCTCATCTTCATCGACCGCGGGGAACGGCAACGGCCGCGATCGACTCTCGGCGTTCATCGATCAGCTGGCGCTCGCCGCGAGCGATCCGGAGGGCGCGCCGCGGCGCCGGGGCATCGTGCTTCGACCGGAACAAACCAAGCCCGAGACCTTTTGGCTGCGCGCCCTCGCGCGCGACGAGGCACGCCTTTATCTCGCGCGCTTGGCGACAGAGTTGCTGGGCGCCGTGCATCCCTACTTCTTTCCGTGCGAGGCAGTGCTCGGGTGGCGCAAGAAGAAGGAGCCCCGCCCCGAGCTCACGAGCTACATCCACACGTTGCGCGACTCCGACTGGAAGACTTACTTCACTTCGGACTGGGGACCGGTTCCGCACGCGAGCGCGTATCCGCTTCCCAGCGAAGACGAGGCGATGCGCCTCCTCGAGACGCGCTTCGGTCTCTACTTCGCGACGATCGAAGAGGACGTCGCGCCGCCGCGCGGAGGCGCCTCGCCCAAAACGACGTCTCCCGCCCCGCGCTCGGGAGCGCGGGTCTGATGGCCGCCGACGGGCCCACGGTGACGGCGTACGTTTTCCCCGAGGCGCTGCGCGCGCTGCCTCGCGACGCCTCGGCCGTCGTCGAGGCCTCGGCCGGCACGGGGAAGACCTTCCTCCTCGAGCACGTCGTCGCGGATCGCCTCATCCGAGGCGAGGCCCGGCTCGAAGAGATCCTGGTCGTCACCTTCACGGAGAAGGCGATCTTCGAGCTGGTCTGGCGGCTGCGCGCGCTCATCCAGCGCCTGCTCGCGCACGACGCGCCCGCGCCGCCGGGCACCGACCCCGAGTGCGCCTGGGTGCTCGACGGCGTGGTCCGCGCGCGCCTGCTCGACGCGCAGCGCTCCTTCGATAGCGCGACGATCACGACGATCCACGGCTTCTGCCAGCGCGTCTTGACCGAGGACGCCTTCGCGGGCCGGCGCCTGCTCGCGCAGGAGCGCGTCGACGGAAAGCGCGCGTTCTCCGAGGCCTTCAAGGAGACGCTGCGGACGACCTTGGCGACCGACGAACGGCTCGAACACTACCTCGAGGCTTGGCTCGACTCGGGCAAGACCACCGAAGCCCTCGCGCGCACGCTTGGCCAGGCCTACGAGCAGCAGCGGCCCTGGGGTATGCCCTATGACGAGGAACGCCTGCGCGCGGCGACGCGAGACCTCGCGGCCCTGCCGTTCGGCGAGTGCTTCGCCGACGTCGAGAGGGTCGTGGGCGACCGAACGAAGAGCAAGACGATCATCTCGCGCGTCGAAGCCGTGCGCGAGATCGTCGCCGCCCACCGAGAGGGCGAGGACCTGCCGCACCTGCTCCGCGCGATCGACGAGCTGTTCGACAGAAAGCGGTACACGAAGCTCGACGTCTTCTCCTACGTCGAGAAGAACCTGCCCGCGCCGCCCGCGAGAGGTCCCGCGGCCCGTTTGAAGCAGTCTTACCTGGCCTTCGCCGACGCGGCCGTCCCGCTCGAGCTCGCGGTGGCGCAGCTCTTCCTGCCGTTCGTGCGCGACACTCTCACCGCGCGAAAGTCGGCGGCGGGACGCTACGACTTCGACGACATGTTGCGGCTCGTCGCCCAGGCGCTGCGCGGTCCGGGCGGCGCCGGTCTCGTCGAGACGCTGCGCCGGCGCTATCGGCTCGCCGTCATCGACGAGTTTCAGGACACCGACGACGTGCAGTGGGAGATCTTCCGTACGATCTTCCACGACAGCGACGGGCGCAACCCCCTCGTCGTCATCGGCGATCCCAAGCAGTCGATCTACGGCTTCCGTGGCGCCGACGTCGCGACCTACCGAGAGGCCCGGCGGGTCATCGCGGGTGGCCCCACGGCGACCCTTGCGCTCGACCGCAACTTTCGTTCGACGCCCGCGCTCGTCGCGGCGACGAACGCGATCTTCGACGACGCGGCCGACGACCCGTTCTTCGGGGAGAGGGGCCTCTTTCAGGACGCGCTCCCGGGGCGGTCGCCCGCGCCCGAGGCGCGCGCGGCGGCGCCACTCAAGCTCCTCGCGGTGCGCCCCGCCGAGGGCTCCGACGCGTCGCAGCTGCGCCTGCGCCACCTGCGCCGCGCGCTCACGCACGCCATCGCCGACGAGATCGAGACGCTGCGCTCGGGTCCGACGCCGGTGCCCCTCCGCGAGGTCTTCGTGCTCACGCGGACCAACGCCGAGGCCCAGCAGATCGCGAGGACGCTGCGAGACCGCGGGCTGCCGCACGTCCTCTACAACCAGGAAGGTCTCTACAGGACGGAAGAGGCGCGCCAGCTCCGCGATCTCCTAGCGGCCATCGACGATCCGCGCGATCCAGCGCGCCGGCTGCTCGCGGCGTTGACGCCTTTCTTCGGCTTGACCCTCGCGGATCTGCCTGCCCTCGCGGCCGATCCGAAGTGCCACCCGCTCGAGGAGCGCCTCGCGACGTGGCGCGCGGTCGCCGACGCCCGCGACTGGTCCCTCCTCTTCGAGCGGATCGTCTCCGAGAGCGGCTTCGTCGAACGCGAGCTGCTCACGGGCGGGAGCGCGCGCCGCCTCACGAACACGCTGCACCTGTGCGATCTCCTCCGTGCCCGCGCGGCGCGCGAGCCCATCTCGCTCGGCGAGCTCGTCCGCTACCTGACCGCCCTCACCGAGGGGATCATCGTGCCCGACGCCGAGGAGGGCAACGTGCAGCGCCTCGAGGGCGAGCGTGACGCCGTGCAGATCATGTCGATCCACAAGTCGAAGGGACTCGAGGCCGACCATGTCTTCCTCTACGGCGCCTTCACGCCGTGGCGCGGGTCCACCGTTCGGCTCTTCGAGCGGGACGGCCAGCGCTGGCTCTTCGCGGGCAAGCCCCGGCGCAGCGACCTCGACAGGGCGCTCGAGCGGGAGACGGAGGGTGAAGACCAGCGCCTGCTCTACGTGGCGCTCACGCGCGCGCGGCGGCGGCTCTACCTGCCCTACGCCGGCGATCCGACCGTCGAGGAATCGGCGCAGTACGAGGACTTTTGGCGCGTCAACGGCGCTTATCGCCACGTCCACCGCCGCCTGCGGGCGCTCTCGCGCGACGGTGGGGCGGTGGCCCACTTCGAATCGAAGCCGATCGACTGCCCGACGCCGCCCGACGACACGCCCGCCCGCATCGCCGCGGCCGTGCGGACCTGGCGGCCCGCGCCCGCCGAGCTCGCGCTCGACTTCCCGGCGGCCGCGCTGGCCGAGACGCGCCGAGAGCACGCGGGCATCGTGTTGACGTCGTACACGCGCATCAAGCAGGCCCACGGGGGTTACCAGCCGCCTACCGAGGTCCTCGACGAGCAACCCGCGCCCGTGCCCGTCGCGCCGCCCGATCCCGGCCGCCTGCCGGGCGGCACGCTCTCCGGCATCTTCTTGCACGCGGCGCTCGAGGAGGTGCCGCTCGCCAGCCTCACGGGCGCGCCTGCCGCGACGGATTGGGCCGCGCTCCCCGAGATCCGCGCGCTCTTCGACGCGGCCTTCCGCCGCACCGATCGCGATCCCGCGCACCGCGCCGACGCCGAGCGCATCGTCCACGCGGCGCTCACGACGCCGCTCGCGCTGCCGGGCGGCGCGGCGCTCGCGGGCGTGGCGCGCGCGGCGCGCGTCGCGCGCGAGGTCGAGTTCTTGTTCCCCTTCCCGGCCGCGGCGGGCGGCGCCGCCGCCGGGTTCGTCAAGGGCTACATCGACTTCGTCTTCGAGCACGAGGGCCGCGCGTTCTTCGGCGATTGGAAGAGCGACCTCCTGCCCGACTTTTCGCCCGCCGCCGTGGCCGCGCACGTGGCCGCCAACTATGAGCTGCAGCGCCGGCTCTACGCGCTCGCGCTCGCGAAGATGCTCGGCGTCGTCGACGAGGCCGACTACGAGGCGCGCTTCGGCGGCATGGTGTACGTGTTCCTGCGGGCGCTCCCGGACGGACTCGAGATCGGCCGCCCGAGCTGGGCCGAGCTCGAGGCATGGGAGCGGGAGCTCGCCGCCGAGCTCGCGCGCGACCGGGAGGGGGCGTGAGCGTCCGGCGCCTGCCGCTCGCGACCGGCGGACTGCCGCACGACCTCGTGGCCGCGGCGCGCGAGGCCGACGTCGCCGAGGAGACGCTGCACGTCGTCGACGAAGCCGTGTCGTGGACGCCCGCGCTCGCGGCGCCGGACAAGCGCGCCTTCGCGCTTCTCGTGCTCGCGCTCGAGGAGGCGCGGGCCGCCGGGAGCACGCGGCTGCCGCTCGCGCGCCTGCCCGAAGCGCTCACGCGCCTCGGCGCCGCCGAGCCGCACAGCCGCGACGCCGTTCGCCTCGCGGCCGAGCTGCCGTCGCAGCCCGCGCTCGCGCCACTCTTCGGCGCGCCGGGCGACTACAAGCCCTTCATTCTGCACGACGGCTGCCTCTACGCGCACCGGGACTGGCTCCTCGAGGAGCGCCTCGCGCGCGCGCTCGCCGCGCGCCTCTCCGCGCCGCCGCTCGCCGTCTACCCGGCCGACGTCGAGAGCGCCCTCGCGGCCGCGGCGCTCCCCGACCGCCCCTTGACGTCCGAGCAGGTCGCCGCCGTGCGGGCCGCGCTCACGCGGCCGCTTTCGCTCGTGACGGGCGGTCCCGGCACGGGGAAGACGGCGCTCCTCGCGGGGCTCGTGCGCGCGCTCCGCCACGGCGCCGCTGGTCTCGCCGCCGACGAGATCGCGCTCGCGGCGCCCACGGGGCGCGCCGCCAACCGTATTGCTGAGTCGCTCGCGACGCTCGGCGCCGAGGCTTCCGAGCCGCGCACGCTGCACCGCCTGCTCGGCTTCCGCGGCGGGCGCGCCGCCGCGCGCGCCGGCGAGTACCGCCACCACGAGAATTACCCGCTCCCCCACCGCGCCGTCCTCGTCGACGAGGCGTCGATGATCGACCTCGGGCTCATGGAGCGCCTCGCGCGGGCGCTGCGCCCCGACGCGCGGCTCGTGCTGCTGGGCGACGCCGACCAGCTGCCCTCGGTCGACGCGGGCGCCGTCTTCCGCGAGCTCGCGCCGCGCGCCGTGCGGCTCACGCGCAGCCACCGCCAGGACCCGAACGCCCCCGCGGGCGCCTCCGTATTGGCCGCCGCGCGCGCCGTCCACGCCGGCGACGGGCGCGCGCTCGAGGGGACGACGCGGACGCGGCCCGCCGAGCTGATCTGGTCGGGCTTCGAGCACCTCGCCCCGACGGCGCCCGGGCCGGCTGCCGAGCGACGGCTCGTGGCCGCCTTCGCCGAGCACTGGATCCGCGCGCGCGTACGCGCCCTCCCCGACTACGCCGACCTCCTCGCGCGCGCCTACCTCCTCCGCGAGGGCGACGAGCCCTTCGACGCGACCGACGCGGAGCTGCTACGCCGCCTCGTCCGCCACCACATGAGCCTGCGCGTCCTGGCCGTCACGCGCGAGGCGGGCGCCGCCACGAGCGCCGAGAGCCTGAACGAGCTCCTCGCGCGCCGCGCCGACGCCGCGAGCGGGCAACCGAGCGACGGCCTCGCACCCGGGACGCCCGTCCTCATGATCCGCAACGACTACGACCGCGGTCTTTTCAATGGCGATCTCGGCGTCGTCGTGCGCGCCGCGCGCGCCGCGGAGGGCGCGCGCCTCGTGGCCGTCTTCCCGCGCGGCGGCGCCGGCCTCGCCGCCTTTCCGTTCGAGGGCCTCCGCGACGACCTGCGCGTCGCCTACGCGACGACCGTCCACAAGGCGCAGGGCGCCGAGCTCGACCACGTCGCTCTCGTGCTGCCGGAGCGCGACCTGCCGCTGCTGTCGCGGGAGCTCCTCTACACGGCCCTGACGCGCGCGCGCCACTCCGCCGTAGTCGTCGGGCGCGCCGACCTCCTCGCGCTCGCCGTGGGGCGGCCGCTCGAGCGCGCCTCGGGCCTGGCGGCGCGCCTCGACGCGCTTCTCGCCGCCGGCGTGTGAGGCGCGCGCTGGCCTGCTAGTGTGCGCGCGTGCACGGTCGCAACGCCATCCTCGCCACGCTCGTCATCGCCTTCGGCCTGGGGCTCTATTCGTTCGTCGCGATCCGGCGCACGGCGGGCCGCCGCTCGGCCCTCGTCGACGAGGTGGCGGCGCTCATGCCGGCCATCCCGGGCGCGCGCGTCATCTCGCCCTGGGAGCCCGCGACCTACGCCGACGACGTGCGCGCCATGTACTGCCTCGACGGTGTCGACCCGACGTCGGGCGCGGCGCGCGCCATCAACGCCCTCACGGCCGCCGGGTGGACGACGACCGAGACGCGCCGCGACGCCCAGACCGACACGTTCGCGTTTCTCATGGCCGGCCCGCTGCGGCTGCGCGGCGGCGTCGCGCTCGGCAAGCGCGCCGACTGCGACGGCGCCAAGCGGCAGGTCACGCTTGCGCTCGACGGGACGCGCTGACTTCAACGCGCGCCGGCTGACGAACCCTCGTCAGGGGCCGGTGAAAGTCCAACGCCGAACTCGCCTTCGCGCCGCTTGCGCAGCGTGAAGGCCGTGCGCGCGAACGGCTGCAGGACGGAGCGGCAGAAACGCGACAGCTCATGGGTCTCTGGCTCGAGGCCCATGCCGCGAAACAGCCACTGCCACTCCGCGGGCGTGAGGAAGCCGAACGCCGCGTCGCTGTCGATCTTGCGCCGGTAGGCGTCGCCGTGGCGCTGGCTCACGTAGCGGTCGAAGGCCGTCGTGGGAGTGTCCTCGAGGACGAAGAGCTTCGCGCGTGTCACGCGCAGCGCCTCGCGCACGAGGGTGATCTTCTTCTCGTCGGGCACGTGGTGCAGCACGAAGTTCAGCATGACGAGATCGAAGGCGTCGTCGGGGAACGGCAGCGTCTGGCCGTCGTAGAGCCGGAAGGGCCCGTTCTTGTTGCGGCGCAGGTCGAGGATGTCGACGCCCCAGGCTCGCCGCACGCCGCGCGCGCTCAGCTCTTCTCCGACGTATCCCTCGCCACACCCCACGTCGAGGACGGTCATGCCGCGGTCGAGGTGGGGTGCGACGAGGGATACGGTGTGCAGTGTCTCTTTCCTGACGGTCTGCGAGTGATACCGGATGGGCATTCCCCCAAGGGACTGCAAGGCCCGATCCATGTTGCGGCGCGCAGGCCGCGCGTCCCGGCGGACGCTACTGGGCGTCGATCTCGCGCTTCATGAAGATCGCGCCGTCGGTGACGATCTTCTCGCCGGCGCGGAGGCCGGAGAGCACCCGGACCTTGCGCTCGATCTCCGGACCGACCTCGACGCGCCGCGCGCGGAAGACGTTGCCTTCGCTCGCGACGATGACGATCGACTTGTCGCCGTCGTTGAGGACGGCCTGCGCGGGCACGAGCATGAGCTTGTGCCCAGCGGCGTTGAGCACGTCGACCTTGGCGAACATCTCGGGCTTGAGGCGGTGGGCCTTGTTATCGGCCAAGCACCGGATCTTCACCGTGCGCGACGTCGAATCGACGGTGTCGCCGATGTGGCCGACCTTGCCGCCGAACGTCTCGGAGGGGTAAGCGGGCACATGGATCGTGACGGCGTCGCCCTCGGCCACGAGCGAAAGGTCCTGCTCGTAAGCGTCGGCCTGCACCCACACGGCGTCGAGGCTGCTGACCGTGATGAGCGGCGCCGCCTGATCCGCGCGGATTTCCTGCCCGACGAGGACGTTGCGCTCGACGACGATCCCGCCAATCTGCGCGCGCAGCGCGACCTTGACGGCCGGGTCCGAGGCCGACACGCCGAGCGACTTGAGCTGCGCCGTCGTGCGCGCCGAATCTGACCTGGCCTTGCGGTAGTCGTTCTCGACCTGCGCGACCTCCTTCTCGGCGACGGCGCCCTCGACCTGCAGCTTGTGGACGCGCTCTGCGGCCTTCTCGGCGAGGGCGAGATCCGACATGGCCTTCTGCGCGTCGGCCTGGAGCTGGCCCACGTTGGGTGACGACAGCTCGATGAGGGGCTGGCCCGCGCGGACCTTGTCGCCCAGCTTGACGAGGATCGAGACGGCGCGCCCGTCGATGGGCGAGGACACGCGCTGCGTGTGGTCCTCGTCGAAGGTCACACGGCCCGGCAAGGTCGCCGACATCGCGCCCGCCGTCTCGGTCACCGTCTCGACCTTGATGAAGTCGAGCGGCGCGCTGCCCGGGTTGAAGCGCACGAAGTCGCGCGTGCCCTCGCCCCCGTTCTCGGATTTCTCGGCGTTCTCCTCGCTCTGCCCCTTCGAGCAGGCGGGCGCGAGGGCCAACCAGCAAGAGGCCCAGACGGCGGCGACCGTGGCTGTTCGCAATGGCATCACGGGGTTCCTTCTCCCACGCCGTGGGTCACGTCGACGGCGGCCTGGCGGAAGTCATAAAGGACGCGCAGGGACTGCGCGCGCGTATCGAGGAACGTGCGCTGCGCCTCGAGCAAGTCGAGCAGCGAGGCGGCGCCCGCCTTGTAGGACTTCTCGGCGACGCCGAGCGCGATCTCGGCGCGCTTGAGCATCCCGCCCGTGTCGTGCGTCGCCGTCGTCGCGAGAGGCGCCGGCACGAGCGTCGACGTCGCCGAGCTGCCGCTGCCGTCGCCCTCGAAGATCCGCAGCTCCTGCGCGCGCGCGGCCTTGCGCACCGCCTCCAGGACGCCGTGCTCGACGGCGAGGCGCAGCCGCCCGCGGTCGTTGTCGGCGCGGCGGATGTCGAGCTCGGCGCGGCCAATGCCGGCCTTGTTGCGATCGAAGAGGGGCAGCGGCAACGACACGCTCAGCACGAGCGTGTTGGGGTTGTCGCCCG